>JAAZHL010000294.1 GCA_012510755.1 Leucobacter sp. | reverse complement strand
GCACGCAGCATTGTGGGCACTGAAATGTGTCGTGCTTGACCGCATGTCAATCACCCGGATCGCGGCCAGCTTGCAGTGTGCGTGGCACACAGTCAACACCGCCGTCCTCGACGCAGGACACGAGTTCCTGATCGATGACCCGGCCCGGTTCGATGGCGTGCGGGTGATCGGCGTCGACGAGCATGTGTGGCGTCACACTCGCCGCGGTGACCGGTACGTCACCGTGATCATCGATTTGACCCCGGTGCGTGATTGTTTAGCAGTCGTATTCGGTAGCGCACGTGGGTCGATCCGGTAGCGCGGGCGCGGGTACCTGGTAGCGGTCCCGCGCCCGGCTGAGGGTCACTGCGTTGAGGAATGCTCAACGATGTGTCGGCGCATGTTTGGTCCGTTGAGTTGGACGAGTTCTGCGTTGGACACGATCCGGTTCAGGATCGATTCCGCGATCACCGCGTCATGTAGCGACCGGTACCAATCTTCCGGATCGAACTGCGAGGTGACGACTGTTGATCCATGGCCTTCGCGGGAGGCGAGGATGTTGAGCAGATCCGCAGCGGTGTTGCTTGCGATCGGTGTGGTGAGGAAGTCGTCCAAGACCAGCACGTCTGCAGCGCGCAGACTATCGAGGAATGGTTTTCGTTCCGGATCTCTGGGCTGCAGAATGGCGAGTTCGTTCGCGAGGTCATCCAGCCGGTAGTAGAGCGCGGTGTAGTCCAACCGGCAGGCGGCATTCACGAGTGCTTGCGCGAGGAATGATTTGCCGACGCTGGAGGTACCGAGGATGACGATATTCGTGCCGTTCTCCAGCCATCGGCACGCCGCGAGCCGTGAGATCACGTCCGGGTTCAGCGACCGGCCGGGCAGGTAGTGGACATCCTCGACGCACGCGGCTGGGTTCGGGGTGCGCGAGAACGAAAGGAGTTTCGCGAGGCGTCGGTCACGCCGTGCGGTGGTCTCTTTCGCTAGCGCGTGGCGGATCTTGTCGGAGAAGGTCCAGTCATCGAACGCTGCATCGTTGGCGATTTCGATCACGGCTTCCCCGAACGCGGTCATCCGTAACGACGTGAACATGGGCATGTCATCGATGGTCAGGTGGCTGTTACTCATTATTGCCACCGTCCTTCGGAGCACCGGTGAGCGCGTCGAGTCGGAACGCGGCCGCGCCCGCGAGGTGCGCGCCGCTGGTATCACGAGGCGCGAACATCTCACTGCCCGCGACCGGCGGCGCACTGTCGGCGGCACTCATCGTGCGGGGACGGGCATCGAGTGCCGCGCGGACGAGCGCGAGCTGATGTTTCACGGCCGTATAGGACACCGATCCGGGTGGATCTGCGGTGATCAGTGCTTGGCAGGCCTGTTCCAGCAGCAGCCGGTTGCCGCGTTTGCCGAGGTCGAGGATGTTCATGCAGGCGCGGAAGCCTTGCGCTTCGATACGGCGCGCGTCCAACAAGTGTTCGAGCGCGGTCACGGTCGCAGGACCAACCTTCGCAGCCTGCCGCACGAAATAGCCGCGCGTCCACAGTCCTTCCGAGTCTGCCGCGAATGCCGGGGCGTGCGCGGGGTCGGTGACATACGCGTTTCTCGTGGTCCCAACCTGGTGCGAGGCGATGACCTGTCGGTCCGCGAGCACGTCGAGCTGGCTACCGATGATGCGCACTTCTACGTCGCGGCCGGCATAGTCGTAGGGGACGGAGTATTTGATGGTGTCGAGCTGGATGTGCCAGTCGCGGTGGACGCGCGCGTTGCGCCAGATCACTGGTTCCCACCGCTGCGCGGGCAGTGCCCGGAGTTCGGCGCGTTCTTGCTCGATGAACCAGTCCCAGCGGGAGCGGGATTCGCCGCGGAACGGAGTGCGGTGATTGATCTCGTGGATTTGCTCGATGATGGCCGTGTTGAGGTCATCGAGCGAGGTGAATACGCGGTCGGCGAGGAAGTGGATGACCCAGTTCGTGACGACTTTCACGCCTGCTTCGACATGGCCTTTATCGCGGGGCCGGTACGTCCGGGTGGGGACGGCTGCGGTGCCGTAGTGTTCGAGGAATTCCGCGTAGCCGGGATTGACATCCCGGGCCCGTTCACTTTGGCTGATCTGGGTCGACGCGGTGGACGCGTTATCCGGAACGATAACCATCGGCACACCACCGAAGAATTCCAGTGCCCGGCGGTGCGCGTCGAGCCACGCGGGTTGTTTCTCATCGAGTGAACCCCAAGCGAACACCAGTCCGGAATACGGCAGACTCGCGACGAACACCGACACCTTGGTGCGGGTTCTGCTGATCGGGTCGGTCAGGTGCATCTGTGTGCCGGCCCAGTCGACTTGCATCGCGTGTCCCGGCACGTGCGCGATGGGTGCGGTCAGATCATGGATCCGGGCATGTTCGGTGATGATTTCGCAGAACCGGTCGTAGCCATAAAACCGTGCCCCAGCCGGCGCTGGGGTTTTCACGTACCGTGACCACAACACTTTCAATGGGGGTTTCTTCCTGCCGACGCGAGCCGCGATGACCGCGTCGATATCGATCGGCACGAACTCGCTGGTGATGGTTTTGCGGCCGTCGCTGAAGAGTCGATCAAGGTCCTCCGCACCGAGGGCTGTGATCTGGTCTTCGGTGGTGATGTGTTCTTCGTCGAGAGCGCGCTTCGCGCGGGCGATCGCGCGGTGCGAGCACGAGGCGAGTACCTCGATTTGCCGGTAGGGACGCTGTTGGATGAGCAGCGTCATGATGAGTCGGTAGTCGGTCATGAAGTTTCCTCCTGTCGACCAGAACCCTCGTTGGTCCTGGTTGACGGTCAGCCTGACCCAGGCGAGGGACAAGCGCTACCAGATGCACCCACGCGCGCTACCAGATCGACCCACACGCGCTACCGAATAGCTCTTCTAAACAGTACGTCTCACTTCTGCAGAATCTCGATGAACACGGGCTTGGCCCCGAGGAGCCATTCAATTCGTTCATTGGGCAGACGATGGCGCCGATTATGTATCTACATGCACTTGGTTGTAGCTGGGCCCGTGGCAGTTCAATTCCCCCTTCGCGCACAGAGAGGAAATGACCCCCGGTCTTGGAAGAAATTCCCTGAGCGGGGGATCATGTTGTGTCCCTTGCTAATGTCTCTTTGATTGTTATAAGGCCGAGGGAGATTCGTGTGAACACCGCCAAGACGCGCGCCGGAATCTTGCGCTGGATTGAACCCTGGTTCGCTGGATACGCAATTGTCGGATTGATGGTGCTCGGTGTTGCGCCGATCCTCATCCCTCTTACCGTGGATGGTGCGGGCGGCAACGCGACCGATGTCGGTATCGTCGTCGCGGCGTTCTACGT
>JAAZHL010000293.1 GCA_012510755.1 Leucobacter sp. | reverse complement strand
GGCATGTTTGCTGGGGCGCGAGGCCCGCTGCTCACCCCGATCATGCAGCCGCAGCAGGCGGTGCGGGCAGCATGGCGGGGCATGGTTGCCGGAAAGCCGATGGTGTTGCGGCCGTGGACGGTGAAGCTCGCGATGGCGTTGCGCGGAGTGCTGCCGACGCGGGCCTGGGACGTCGTGGCCGGCGGTGTGTTTCAGGTCTATTCGTCGATGGATCGCTTCACTGGCCGCTCGTAGCGTCTGCACCAAGCTGGCTGGTCGCTGCCGTCGTGAGCGGAACTTTGCGACGCTGTCGCATGTACCAGCATGTAACAGAAGGTAAAATTGCGCGTGTCAGCTCGCAAATTCACTAGCATGAAACTCACGAACGCGTAGCGTGTCGACCCCATTCGGGGTCTGAACGAGAGTCGTCGTTTTAGAGCGGAGCAGGGGTGGACGCACTCGCAGGCGCAGCCTGGATCCTCGGACTGCTGGTCGCCGCAACCCTGTTGGGCTTCTGGCTCCGCGCAAGGTCTGCGAGGGTGCAGACGGAACGCGGCAACGAGCGACTCGATGCCTCTGACTTCGACCTTGACCAGTTCGGGCCCGCCGGCGCAGTGGTGCAGTTCAGCACCGAGTTCTGCTCGCGATGCCCGAGCACGAAACGGCAACTCGCCGCACTCACCAGTGCGCATGCGACGCTGCAGTTTCAGCACCTTGATGTCACCGGCAGGCCCGAACTCGCCTCGAAATACCGGCTGCTGCAGACCCCCACCGTGTTCACCATTGGCGCCGATGGGATTCTCCGATCCCGGTTGAGCGGCGCACTGACCCGAACGCAGCTCACCACTGCAGTGAACGAACTCACAGGAGAAACTCCATGACTGACACCACACATTCCAGACCCGCAGGCAGCATCGACCCCCGCGGGCCAAGGTTTGGTGCCGGCATCACCTCGGTGCTGTTGCTCGTCGGCATCTACCTCGCGATCATCGGCACCTCGCCGACATTGCCAGGAGCTTCGCTTTCGCCACGCGCACTCGACCCAGGGTTTTTGGTGCAGTTGCTGGTTGCGCTGCTCTTCGCCTGGTCGCTCGTCTCGGCGCAGACGCAACCGCTCTCGGCGCTCTTTCGGGTGCTGGTGCAGCCGCGTCTGACGCCGCCGCGGGAGTGGGAAGACGCCAGGCCACCGCGGTTTGCGCAAGGCGTCGGGCTTGTTGTGGTGGGGGTCGGCTTGATCCTGCACCTCGTCGCGGTGCCGTGGGCGCTCGTGATCGCGGGTGCGGCGGCGTTCGTCGCAGCGTTCTTGAATGCGGTGTTTGGGTTCTGCCTGGGATGCGAGATCTATTTGTTGCTCCTGCGCGCTGGCTTGATCCGTCGAGGCGCGCAAGCGGGCACCGCGACTTAACCTCTTGCCATCGAGCCGCAAGATTCCGCTGCTGCGCTGCAGGCCAGCCACGACATGGGCGAGCGGCGGCGTGACAATACCTGTTTGGCGAGGTCGCACGCAACCCCCTGTGCCAGTGCGTCGGGGGAGTGACATGGTGGTGACGTTCGTTATCGAAAACTAGGAGGACGCCATGGGTATGTCAGACAAAATGGAAGCCGGCATGGACAAGCTGAAGGGGTCGGCAAAAGAGACTGCAGGTAAGTTGACCGACAACGAGCGACTTGAGGCAGAAGGCAAGCTTGATCAGGCGAAGGGCGACCTCAAGCAGGCTGCTGAAAAAGTAAAAGATGGTGTGAAAGACGTCTTTGAGGGCTAGTTTCTCGGCCTTGCGCGTCAGGGGATCGCCGAACCGGTCATGGGCCTTGCGCTGTGTGGCTAGGTCGGCGACTTCGCTTCGATCGGCTGCCACCCATAGATGACGTGTGGGTGGGTGAGCCGCCACCATAAGTCCGGCGTCTCGATTGCGGCCGAGGTGACGACGGCAATCTCGCTATCGCCGGTGGGTGCCGACACGAGCACCTCGCCGACGCTGCGGCTGGCAGAGCCCGCGGTCACCTCGCTCAGCGCAGCCGCTCGCGAGGCTCCTTCACCAGATCGCAGCACGACTTCGGCTCCTGCTTCGGTGACGAGCGGCACTACTTCGCCCTGCCACGTTGTGACCTCGCCAATCTCTTCTCCGGGCTCGATCAACGTCACGGTCTGCCAGGCGACGGCCATGGCAGCGAGCGCATCGCGCGCATCGGTGGCGCGGTCGTCGGCGTCGGCGCGATCCATGACGACTGCGATCGCTACCAACTCTCGACCGCTCGCGTCTTCTCGCTGGGCTGCCGCCAAACTGTATCCCTCAGGAAATGTGGTGCCCGTCTTAATGCCGAGCATGCCGGGCTCACCGAGCAGGCGATTCGTGGTAGTAATCTCGCCGAAAGCCGGCACCTCGAAACTTGACTGGGCCACGATCTCGGCGACGAGAGGGTGAGCGAGGGCGAGGCGCGACAGGCGCACAATGTCGGCGGCGGTGGCCTGATTGTCGTCGTTCATGCCAGTGGCATCAAAGATGCGCACCGAATCGAGCCCGTGACGCGCGAGCCAGTCGGCGGCAGCCTGCAAAAAGGCTTCGTCGCTGCCAAACACCCACCGAGCGTAGGTTGTTGCGTAGTTGTTGGCTGACGGCACAAGGATGAGGTCGAGGATCTGCCGCGTCGTCAGCTCGAGCCCCACCTCGACGGGGGCGAATGAGCCGCCCTCGGCCAGAATCTCGTCGAGAATTGCCGCGTCGTCCCAGGTGAGCGTGTACGTTGGGCCATCGCTACCGGCCTCGACGGGTG
This sequence comes from Leucobacter sp., assembly GCA_012510755.1. GTDB lineage: Bacteria > Actinomycetota > Actinomycetes > Actinomycetales > Microbacteriaceae > Leucobacter. The sequence goes on along the minus strand of JAAZHL010000293.1, from coordinate 1,238 downwards.
CGGCCTCGAGCCCCACGAGCGCAGTGATCACTTTCGTGAGACTGGCGATGCGGTGCGGTTCGTCATCGTTCGACCACACCTGCTCGCCGTCCAGCCATCCGACCGCGGTAGGCCGGGACTGAGCCGCGACTGCGGCCTGGGGCGCTGACTCGTCAACCTCTACCGAGGCCTCGGCATCGGCGGTCATCGTGACCGGCAGCTTCGGCAGGTCGGCGAAACCGACGACGCCAACGTAGCTGCCTGCGATTGCAAGCAGCGCCGCCACTGCAACCGTGATGCGACGCCTACGAAACATGCGTCGCCGTGCAGCGGCCTGGTCGTAGTGGGTCACCCGACTAGCCTAACCGGGTGTGGTTGGGGTCTCTCTGCGACCGCGTGCAGGGGGTGACGGGTCGGGGTCAGGCGCGGGAACCTGCGAGGGCTTGGGTGAGGCGGTGCGCGTGCTCGAGCAGCAACCGCCCGAGTTCGGGTCGTCGAGCTTCTGAGAATCGCGGCTCGATGCCGGTGAGGCTGAGCGCCCACGCGGGGGAGCCTGACCGATCAAACACCGCAGCACCCATGCCCCAACTGCCTTCGACCACAAGCCCCGGGTTGACTGCATAGCCTCGAGCACGGGTGTCTGTGATGCGTTCGCGCAGCCGATCAGCCGCGTGCTCGGCCCCGTGCTGACGCTCGAGCTTCGCTTGCACCAGATAGCGTTCAACGCTGTCGCTCGGCATGAACGAGAGAATCGCGAGCCCCGCAGACGCGACTCCCAGCGGAAACCGTTTGCCCTCGTACAGCACAAACGAGCGAATCGGAAAGCTGCCGTCTTCGCGCATGAGACAGACCGTTTCGCCACCGCGCCGTGCAGAAAGAAACGCGCTTTCGCCGGTCGCTTCGGCCAGCGCCTTGACGTGCTCGCGGGCGAGCGCGGTGATGTCGTAACGCTCTGCTGCAACCGCCCCCAAAAGGTAGAGTTCGGGCCCCAGCAGCCATGCGCCAGTGCGTTGGTCGCGGTCGACAAAGCCTTGCATCGCCAGTGAGCTCAGCAGTCGGTGCGCGGTCGGTCGCGAGAGTGCGGCCTCGCGGGCAAGATCGCTCGTGCCTGCACCGTCAGGCATGCTGGCGCTGAGCGCTCGCAGCAGGTTCGCGATTCGACCGACGACTTGTGCGCCAGCCATTGAATTCGAGGCGTTCATAATGTGAACGATATACCGTTTCGCGCCCATCATGCGAACAATTCGCACCGACACGCT
>JAAZHL010000292.1 GCA_012510755.1 Leucobacter sp. | reverse complement strand
ACGCAACACGGCGCGCACCAAACCCGCCCACCCCAGCAATGGGGCACTCCCGGCTACCCCAGCCGACACCAAGCAACCACCAAGGCCCACGTGAACGCAACACGGCGCGCACCAAACCCGCCCACCCCAGCAATGGGGCACTCGCGGCTACCCCAGCCGACACCAAGCAACCACTACGGCCCACCATGCGTGACGCAGGCGGGCCGTATGAGGGTTGTCACGCAGGGGTCTCAGGCAACACCCAGTGAGCGGGCGATCAGCAGCATCTGCACCTCGTTGGTGCCCTCGCCGATCTCGAGAATCTTCGAGTCGCGGTAGTGGCGCCCCACCGCGTATTCGTTCATGAAACCGTTGCCACCAAAGATCTGTGTGGCATCGCGAGCGTTGTCCATCGCAGCATCGCTGGCGGTGAGTTTCGCGAGCGCGGCCTCAGTTTTGAAGGGCTTGCCCTCGTCACGCAGACGGGCTGCGAAGTGCCACGCGAGTCGCGCATTGTGCACGCGCTGCTGCATGCGCGCAAGCATGAACTGAATGCCCTGACGCGTCGACAGCGACGAACCAAACACCATGCGTGTCTTCGAATATTCAACAGCGGCCTCGAGGCAGCCCTCGGCGGCGCCAGTCGCCACCGCGGCAATTGCAATGCGGCCCTCGTCGAGAATGTGCAAGAAGTTTGCGAAGCCTCGGCCGCGCTCGCCCACCAAATTGGTCTCGGGTACACGCACGTTATTGAAGGTGAGCGGGTGCGTGTCTGACGCATGCCAACCGACCTTGTCATAGGCCGGTTCGACCGTGAACCCTGGGGTGCCGTTCGGTATCAGGATCGTTGAGATCTCTTTCTTGCCGTTCTGTTCACCCGTCACAGCAGTCGCGGTAACGAACTTGGTGATCGGGGTGCCCGAGTTCGTGATGAACTGCTTCGAACCATTGATGACCCACTCGCCGCCTTCAAGCTGCGCGGTCGTGCGTGTAGCACCGGCATCGCTGCCTGCTTCTGGTTCGGTGAGCCCAAAGCCTGCGAGGGCACGCCCTGCGAGCAACTCTGGCAGGTGCTCGGTCTTCTGATCCTCGTTACCAAACCGGTAGATCGGCATGGCACCAAGGCTCACGCCGGCTTCAAGTGTCATTGCGATCGACTGATCGACGCGCCCGAGTGCCTCAAGCGCTAAGCAAAGCGCGAAGTAATCACCGCCCTGCCCGCCATACTCTTCGCTGAAGGGCAGGCCGAACAGGCCGAGGTCTCCCATGCCCTTCACAACGTTCATGTTCAGGGTTTTGGTGCGATCAGCCTCGTATGCCTGCGGCGCGACGACCTCTTCTGCAAACTCGCGCACCATTGCGGCGAGCGCCGACTCCTCTTCGCTGAGGTTGAAGTGTTCCATTGCATCTCCCGATTATTGAGCGGTAATTGAAAACTACGTTAACTTACGCACGGCTGTAACTCAAGACAGATTTGACGATGACTTTTCGGTTACTATGTCGTAACCTAGTTGCAGAATGACACCAGTGAAGGGAGCAAAGGTGCCAACGACCGCGGTGACATACCCAGAACTTGTCGAAGAACTGCGCACACGACGCGCAGAAATTGTAAAGGGCGGCGCCCAGAAGTCGCGCGAGCGTCATACCGCCCGCGGCAAGCTATTGGCTCGCGACCGCATCGAGCATCTGCTCGACAACGGCAGCCCGTTTCTCGAGATCGCGCCGCTTGCGGCCTTCGAGATGTACGGTGACGACGCCCCCAGCGCGGGGGTGATCGCTGGGGTTGGGCTGGTCCACGGCCGTCACGTCATGATCGTGGCCAACGACGCAACCGTCAAGGGCGGCACCTACTACCCGATGACGGTCAAGAAGCACCTGCGCGCGCAGGAGATCGCCGCCGAGAACCGCCTGCCATGCGTCTACCTGGTCGACTCTGGCGGTGCGTTTTTGCCGATGCAAGACGACGTCTTCCCTGACCGAGAGCACTTCGGCCGCATCTTCTACAACCAGGCGCGCATGTCACGCGACGGTATTCCGCAGATCGCTGCCGTCATGGGCTCGAGCACCGCTGGTGGCGCCTACGTGCCGGCGATGAGTGACGAAACCGTCATCGTGCGAAACCAGGGCACCATCTTCTTGGGCGGCCCACCCCTCGTCAAGGCAGCAACCGGTGAGATCGTCACTGCCGAAGACCTTGGCGGCGGCGAAGTGCACACCCGCGTCTCGGGCGTCGCCGATCACCTCGCCGAAAACGACGAACACGCACTGCAGATTGTGCGAGACATCGTGGCGACCCTGCCAGAGAACGCGCCGCTCAAGGAGTTGCCGGCGGGGGTGGTGGCTGATCCTCGCCAAGGATCACTGCTCGACGTCGTACCTGTGCCCCTCAACGAACCCTATGACGCACGCGAGATCATTGCGCGAGTCGTCGACGGCGGCGAATTTCACGAGTTCAAAAAGGAATACGGCACGACGCTCATCACGGCGTTCGCGCGCATTCACGGGCACCGCGTCGGCATCATCGCTAACAACGGTGTGCTGTTTGGCGAGAGCGCGATGAAGGGCGCTCACTTCATT
>JAAZHL010000291.1 GCA_012510755.1 Leucobacter sp. | reverse complement strand
CGTGCACGGTCACCACAGCTTCGACCCCCGTCGCAGAGGGCACGACGTCGGGCTTGCCGACCGCACCCCCGCAGGCCGTCAGTGAGGCGACGAGCAACACTGCCGCAGCTGCGGCCAGCACCGATCGAACGCGCCCTATGAGCCTCACTGTGCGCCCCGGTGCATCGCACGGGCGGCGTCGGTAATCGCGCCTGTCATCGATGGGTAGACAGCGAACGCTGAAGCCACTTGATCGACCGTGAGTCGGTGTTCGACCGCGAGCGCCAGCGGAAAAATCAGTTCGCTCGCACGGTGCGACACGATGACACCGCCGATGACGGTTCCTGATGCTTGCCAGGCGAACAACTTCACAAACCCGTCTTCAAGTCCGATCATTTTGGCTCGCGGGTTGGTGTTGAGCGGCACCGTGTGCGACACCGCCTTCGCAAGGTCAGCGTTGTCGGCGAGCGCCCGCTCGTTCCACCCAACGGTTGCAATCTCTGGGTAGGTAAACACGTTCGCAGAAACGTTCCGCAGGTCGATCGGTCGCACGAAGTCACCGAGCGCGTGCATGATGGCCGTGCGGCCCTGCATCGATGCGACCGAGGCCAGCGGGTAGAAATCAGTGCAGTCGCCCGCCGCATAAATCGAAGGCACTTGGGTACGCGCCACTTTGTTCACACGGATGTGACCGCTGTCGGTCAGTTCGACCCCAGCTTGTGCGAGCCCGAGCCCGGTGGTGTTGGGAACCGAACCGACAGCCATCAGGCAGTGCGTGCCTTCAACCGTTCGGCCGTCTTCGAGTTCGACAATCACGCCGTGCTCGCTGCGGGTCACCGAAGCTGCGCGCGACTTCGACATGACGTGCATGCCGAGGCGGTTGAACTCTCGCTCGATCACCGCAGCGGCATCGGGGTCTTCGCCGGGCAACACCTGTTCGCGGCTCGACACGAGCGTCACCTCAGAACCGAGCGTGCGATAGGCGTTCGCAAACTCGGCACCGGTGACACCCGAGCCCACGACGATCAAATGCTCGGGAATCGCGGGCAGGTCATAGAGCTGCTTCCACGTGAGAATGCGTTCACCATCAGGCTTGGCGCTTTCGAGTTCGCGCGGGCTCGCCCCGACGGCAAGCACAATCGTGTCTGCTTCGACACGATCAAAATCGGTGCCCTCGTCGCCCGCAGCGGTCGAGACAATGACCGCGTTTGCGCCGTCGAGTCGGCCCTGCCCCTGTACGACACGCACGCCAGCTTCTTCTAGGCTGAGCAACATATCGATCGACTGTGACCCCGCCATCGCGAGTAGCCGCTTATTGACGGCAGCAAGGTTTACCGTGGTTTCTGGCCGCACCGGTTTGCCAACGCCCCCGGGCACAAACGTCTGCACCCCAAGTCGGCCGGCATCACGCACCGCTTGCACGCCACCTGCCGTAGCAATGAGACTCTTTGACGGCACGACGTCGGTAAGCACCGCCGCACCGCCCACCCCTTCGCGTTCGATCAGTGTGACTTGGGCGCCAAGTTGAGCGCCAGCAAGTGCCGCCTCATAACCGCCAGGGCCGCCACCCAACACGACAATGCGATGCTTACGCTCAGAGCTTTTTGACATACCAAACATTCTACTTGGCCGAACTAACGACAGATTTCTGAAGCTGCCTGCCGGTTCGGGCATCTACGACCGCGTAAACTCGTCAAAAATGGCATGTAGCACCGGGGCGCCACGCGTACCTGGCGAAAGGTCTGCGCAATGACTCACCTCGATGACACCTCACTCGAGCTCCCTTCAAGTAGTCACACACACTCTGCGATCGTCGAACCGCCGCCGATGACTGGGGAGCTTGAGCGCGACATGGGCATGCCCACGAGCACCTGGCGTTTGCGCAGTGACGCCTGGGAGTACCTGCGTTTTGGTGTCAAGCGCATTGCACTTGGTGGCGATGACAAGGGAGCGCTCACCCGTGATGGTGAGATTGCGCGCAATCTTCGCACCCTCGAGACAATCGAGATGTACTGGGCTGGGTTCGGTCAACGTTATGTTCGGTGCATCGCCGAGCTGCTTGAAGAAGGCGACTACCAGGGAGCCCTCGACCGCATCGGTCGTGTGGTGCAGCGGCTGCGCCGTTCAACTGTGCCAGAAGATCCGAACGACGACATGCTCGACGACAACGAGCGTGCAGAACTCAACGATGACAACGACCCGCGCCCCCGCTTCGAGGTGCTGGTCATTGACGAGACGACCGCATCTGACCGAGATTCGATGCGGGCTGAGACCCTGCGAATGCGATCTGCGGCCGATCAGTTCATCTATGACTATGTGGTGGTTCCCTCCGCCGACGACGCGATCGCGGCACTGCTCACGAACCCCAACATTCTCGCTTGCATCATTCGTCCCGGCTTCAGTGGGCGCAGCACTCAGACGCTGAGCGAGGACATGAAAGAGACGATCGACCTGGTCTGGCAGACCGCCGGGGTCGAAACTGCGCCTGCATCGAGTTCGCTGTCGTCCGTGCAGCGCGTGACACGTCTTGCTGATGTGCTGCACAGCCTGCGCCCAGAGATCGATCTGTACCTCATGGCCGGCGCAAACATCGAGCAGCTCGCTGGCGCACTCACTCGCCGCTTTCGCCGAGTGTTTCGCCGCGAAGACCAGCTCGAGCTGCATCTGTCGCTGTTGCGGCGAGTGTCGCACCTCTACGACACCCCGTTTTTCGCGGCAATTCAAGACCACGCACGCAGGCCAGTCGGAGTGTTTCATGCGCTGCCAATTGCCCGCGGTGGGTCAGTCGTTGGTTCGAAATGGATCACCGACCTGGCCGATTTCTACGGCCTGAACTTGTTGCTTGCCGAAACGAGTGCCACCTCGGGTGGTCTCGATTCGCTGCTCGCACCGGTGCACACGCTCAAGAAGGCTCAAGAACTCGCTGCTCGCGCGTTCGGCGCGAAGCACACGTTTTTCGTCACCAACGGCACGTCAACGGCGAACAAGATTGTGCACCAGGCAATCAACTCGCCGAACGATGTCGTGCTCGTCGATCGCAACTGTCACAAGTCGCACCACCACGCGATCATGCTCACCGGTTCGCGGCCGGCTTATCTTGAGGCATACCCTCTCGATGAGTTCGCTTTCTATGGCGCAGTGCCGATCTCAAGCATCAAGCAGATGCTGCTCGACTACCGTGCCGCAGGTCGCCTCGATGAAGTGCGTATGATCACGCTGACCAACTGCACGTTCGACGGTATTGTCTACGACGCAGAACGAGTGATGGCCGAATGCCTCGCTATCAAGCCTGACCTCGTGTTCTTGTGGGACGAGGCGTGGTTCGCGTTCGCCGCATTTCACCCGGTCACCAGGCGCCGCACCGCAATGGCGGCAGCAAAACATCTTGAAGAGCAGTTCAAGACCGAAGCACACGAACAGGCCTATGCCGAGCAGCAGAAGCGCCTCTTTGCTGCAGACGGCACCCCTGCGCCCGATGAGGTGTGGCTGAGCGAACGTCTCGTTCCGTCGCCTGAGGCCCGCATTCGCGTGTACGTGACGCAATCGACCCACAAGACGCTCACGTCACTGCGCCAGGGGTCGATGATCCACGTCTACGATCAAGACTGGGTGCGCGACGCACGTGAGCCGTTCGACGAAGCGTACATGACGCACACCTCGACGTCGCCGAACTACCAAATTCTTACCTCACTTGACCTCGGCAGGCGCCAGGTCGAGCTCGAAGGCTTCGAGCTCGTACAACGACAACTCGACCTTGCGACGAGCCTCTCGCAGGCGATCGCTCGACACCCGCTGCTGCGAAAGTTCTTTCGGGTGGTGACAGCTCACGAGCTGGTTCCAGAGAACCTGCGTGGCGATAGCCCTCCGATGCCGCTGCGCCGTGGCCTTGCAGCGATGTGGCAAGCCTGGCAAGAAGACGAGTTCGTGATCGACCCGAGCCGCGTCACCGTTGAAATCAGCCGCACCGGGGTAGATGGCGACACATTCAAGCATGACTACCTCATGGATCGCTTCGGCATTCAGGTCAACAAGACAAGCCGCAACACGGTGCTATTCATGACGAACATTGGCACCTCACGCAGCAGCATCGCCTATCTCATCGAGGTGCTGGTCAAGCTGGCCGACGGGTTCGAAGAACGCCAAGAACAGCGCGACCCCGATGTGCCGTTGCCGGCAGAAACTTCGATGCCACCGCTGCCAAACTTCAGTTCATTCGCACCTGAATACGCAACTGATGGCAGGCTGCCCGACGGCGACCTGCGCGCAGCTTACTTTAGGGGGCAACAGCGGCGCCACGTCGAGTACATCATGCCCACTGAGCTGCGCGAACGGGTGGCACAGGGCGAGACACTCATGAGCGCGGGCTTCGTGATTCCCTACCCACCAGGGTTTCCGGTGCTTGTGCCCGGGCAAGTCATTACCAGCGATGTTCTGGCGTTCATGTCGGTGCTCGACACCCGCGAGATTCACGGCCACGAAGCTGCACGAGGGTACCGAGTACTTAAGTCGACGCCAGCAGACAGCTGATTCTCGGCATCGACACACCGCGCGTTCAGCCCACGCGCTGAGCACTCTCAGACTGTTCGTGGGTTGAACAGGCATGCTTAGAGCGGCATCGTCAGAGGAGGTTCAGCATGCGCAAACGCACAGCGGTCATCACGATTGTGTGCGCAGTGGTCGTCGCGATCGGAGCGGCTGCGATCGCGGTCGGGCCAACGGTCTATCGCACCTTCTTCGCCTCCCCGGTCACAGCAGCACCCTCGCTCAGCGCCGACGACTCAACCTTCAAGACTGAATCAGTGGCCGAGCTCACACCCGAACAGCTCGACGGCACCTGGGTGGTTACCGACGGTTCGCAGGCCGGTTACCGTGTCGACGAACTGCTGCGTGGCGAACCGTTCACGGTGGTCGGCACCACCTCTGACGTGACTGGCACACTGCGTTTCGAGAACCTCACCCTCGAAAGCGCGCAGTTTGAAGTTGATGTGGCATCAATCACCACAGACAGCTCGCAGCGCGACAGTTACTTTCGTGGGCAGGCACTCAACACCGCGACACACCCCACTGCTCGATTTGAGCTCAGCGCACCAGTAGCAACATCGCAGGTGCCAGTTGCGGGCGAAGTGGTCGAGCAGACGCTCTCTGGCGACCTCACCATCGCCGGGGTCACGCAGCGAGTCACCTTCGCCGTGCAACTGCGCACCGACGGCATGACGACTGAGATAGTCGGACAGATTCCCATCGCGTTCGCTGACTTTGGCGTCGAAGCGCCAAGCCTAGGCTTCGTCTCGGTAGAACCGACCGGTTTCGTCGAGTTTTCGCTAGTCGCAACACACGAATAGTCAGCGACAACGGCTCACCTGCTCGCGCGGCCGCCGCAGCTCACAGGCATCACCGCGGCTTCCCCCGACAACGAGGCCGACGACGAAGCCGACGACGAGGCTACTGCCCCTCTGCGAGGTCTCGAGCCTCTTGCGGTAGCTTGCGCACGCGCGCGCGACGCCGCGGACGATCGGGGATCATCGAGCGCATCTCTTCGAGCTTGCCGAAACAGAGCAGGCGATCCTCGGGCTCTAACACCACGTGCTTGCGCGGGTTGGGGATCACCTGCACCCCACGATGCAGCGTCAGCACCGTGATGTCTCTGTCCCACAGCCCGAGATCACCCAGCTTCTTGCCGACGTGCTCAGCGCCCGCGTGCATCACGAGCTCTGCGACGCCATAGCCGGTCGACACACAGAGCCGCTGTCGCACATCAATCTCAGGAAACGAGACCTGATTCGCAATGTAGTCAATGATCGCCCCGGCCACATCGAGCCCACTCGCCTGCTCAATGCCTTGCAGCCCCGGCGAACTATTGACCTCCATTACGAGCGGCCCTTCGTCGCCCTCGAGCATGTCGACGCCCGCGACACGCAGCCCCATGATCTGCGCGGCACGCACCGCTGCCTGCTCGTACGCTGCGTCCAGTTGCACCGCTTCAACTGATCCACCGCGGTGTACGTT
>JAAZHL010000290.1 GCA_012510755.1 Leucobacter sp. | reverse complement strand
GTCTGTGGTCGCTAAACATGCCGGTCGAATAGGCGGTCGTGCTCCACCCGACGGGAGCGTCAACGGTGAAGGCACCCGCAACAGGGTCGAGCATTGTCGTGGTGTCGGTCGTGGGTGGGCTCAGTGCTGGTTCTTCTGGCAGAGGATCACCCTGCCCCCACGGAATCTCTTCAGTTGCCGGTGCCACTGGCTGGGCAGGCGAGACGACATTTGCAAGCGTAGCGACCAGGCCCGTACACCCCGTGAGCGTCAACGCGCAGAACGTCACGACCGCGAGGGCAAGCGAGCGCACACGCAAGCTTCTTCGGACTTCAATCGAGGTTGAGAGTTTCATTGCATAACACCGCCTTTTGACGAGTTATGGTTCAGAGTAGATCTCTTCTCGCAGTGGCACAAGAGCCCCTGTTACGTGACAGCGTGCTGAGCGATTTTTGCGAGCACACCGTTGACGAACCGCCCGCTGTCATCGGTTGAGTACTGCTTTGCGAGCTCGACTGCTTCATCAATCGCGACGGCTTGCGGCACTTCGGGGTTGTGCAGCAATTCCCACGACGCAAGTCGCAGCACAGCCCGATCAACATTCGGCATGCGCTCGATCACCCAGCCCTGGGCATAGGTAGAGATCAACTCGTCGATCTCTTCACGATGATCGCTGACACCGTCAACGATTTCTCGAGCGTACAGCCACGAGGCCATGCGCTCGGGTTCGCCCGCCGCCCGCCGTGCTTCAGCGGCAATAATCTCAGTCAGCGGTTCAGCCCGAACGTCTGCCTGGAACAGCATGTCTAAGGCCCGTTTGCGGGCCTTACTGCGTGCGCTCATTTACGCCGCTCAGTCGTTAACGCGACCGAGGTAGTCGCCCGTGCGGGTGTCGACCTTCACCTTGGTGCCAGTCTCGAGGAAGAGCGGAACCTGAATCTCTGCGCCAGTCTCAACCGTCGCTGGCTTCGTGCCACCGGTCGACCGATCGCCCTGCAAACCGGGCTCAGTGTAGGTGATTTCAAGGACCACACTGGCGGGCAGTTCGAGGTAGAGCGGCTCGCCCTCGTGCATGCCAATCTGTACGTCTTGGTTCTCGAGCATGTAATTGGCCGCATCGCCCACCACGACAGCCGAGACGGTCAGCTGATCGTAGTCACCCTTGTCCATGAACACATAGTCCGCACCGTCTTGGTAGAGGTACTGAAAGTCCCGCCGATCAACGGTCGCAGTTTCGATCTTCGCGCCTGCGTTATAGGTCTTGTCGATGATCTTGCCCGAGACGATGTTCTTCTGTTTGGTACGCACGAACGCGCCGCCCTTACCAGGCTTCACGTGCTGAAACTCCACCACGCTCCAGAGCTGACCCGCCTCCTTGATGACGGTGCCGTTCTTGATGTCGTTCGAGGTTGCCATTCGATGCGTACTCTCTTGTCTCAGTTCGCTGGTGCAATTGCACCAGCCGATCTATCTTAACCCCCGCAGTTGATAGCGTTAGAAAGTTGACACTTTTGAAAGGCACGCCTCGTCATGCACATGCTCTATCGCACGCTCGTACACTGGTTTCTGGCGCAGCGAATGTCAAAAATCGGCATCACCGATGTGAGCACCTCATTCTTTCGGGTGGCACCTACCGACCTTGACGTTTACAACCATGTGAACAACGGCAAATACCTCGCGCTCATGGATGTGGCGCGCCAGACACTGATCATTCGTGCTGGAATGTGGGACGTCTTTCGACGCGAAGGCTGGGCGCCTGTGGTTGCGGCGTCGACCATTGCTTACCGCAAATCGTTGCAGCCGAACATGAAGTTCGCGATTGAGTCACGCATCATCGGTTTTGATGAGCAAGCTGTCTATCTCGAGCAGCGCTTCGTACGCCCTGACGCACATGGCGAGAACGAAATCTACGCTCGTGCATACGTTCGAGGCCGATTCCTGAAGAGAGCAGGCGGCGTCGTGCGTATTGATGAACTACTCGAGAAGACGGGCATCGACCCGGCCGCTTTCGATCTTTCATCGCGCTTGCTCGACTGGGCCGAACTCGTGCAGCTCCCCTCAACACGCGCCGACGCCCCGAACCACTGGAACTAGCCGCGCACGCCCGCGGGCCGCTTCTCAACTAGGGCGATAAACATCGCGTCTGTGCCGTGGCGGTGCGGCCACAATTGCACGCTCTTCGCATCGCCGGCCAGGTCGAGTGGTTCACGCGCAATCGCCGAGACGATCGCCTTCGCATCGATCTCATGCAGGTCTGGGTGCCGTTTCAACAGCCCATCGAGCACGACCCTGGTCTCGGCAAGGTGGGGTGAACAGGTGACGTATGCCAACACCCCGCCATCGGCAAGCCGCGCAACAGCTGCCTGCAACAGCTGCTCTTGCAACTGTATGAGCTCTTGTAGGTCAGTCACCTTCTTGCGCCAGCGCGCCTCAGGCCTGCGCCGCAACGCGCCAAGCCCCGAGCACGGCGCATCAACCAAGATTCGGTCGTATTGCCCCTCGCCGTACGCCGCATCGTCACGCCCATCATGCGACACCACCCGCACGACTTCGCTCACCGCGGTGACCGAGCTACGCACCAGATCGGCACGGTGTGGCGCAACCTCATTCGCCCGAACGGTGGCCCCACCAAGTCGCGCCTCGGCACCAAGAATCGCGGGCTTGCCACCAGGGCCCGCGCACAAATCAAGCCAGCGCTCCCCCACTGCGACTTCACGGGCCCTGCTGAGTGCCAGGGCAGCCAGCTGCGATCCTTGATCTTGCACCCGCACCTGACCGACCGGCTGCTCAAGCCGCTCGATTACTTCGGCCGGATCACCTCGCAACAGCTCGAGACCAATCGGAGACGGCCCGCGTGCCAGCACCGTCTGCTGCACCTCATCTTGCGACCCGTCCTCCCGAACATCATGACTCACCTCGCCGAGCACTTCTGCGGTCTCGGCATCAATGTCCGCGCCCGGCAGCAGTGCGAGGTTCACGAGCGGCGCCTGATTGTCGGCTGCAAGCAACGCGAGCAATTCGTCTGCGCGGCCCTCGGCACGCAACGCATCACGCATCGCACGTACCACCCAAGCCGGGTGCGACGTACCAACGGCGAGCGCCTCGTCGTCGTTTCGCGCAGATGCTTCGACCTGTTCACGCCAGACCTCAGGTGTCGAACGGCCAACCGACCGCAGCACCCCATTCACAAACCCGGCAGCCGCAGCATTACCCACCTTTCGCTGCAACTCGACGCTCTCGTTCACAGCGGCGTGAGCGGCCGTGCGCATCGCAAGCAGCTGGTGCACCCCGAGTCGCAATACCCGCAGCGTTCGTGCATCAATTTTCGCGAGCGAACGCCCAGATGCCAGCTCAATCACCCGATCATAGAAGCCCTGGCCTCGCAAGGTGCCAGCGACCAACTCTGTTGCTAGCCCTGCATCGCGCCGGTCAAGCCTGGCATCGCGAATACGTGCGGCAAGAGCCAGGTTCGCGTAGGCCTCACGCTCATCAACATCACGCAAGACGTCGTAGGCGACCATTCTCGCCGCAGAGATGCGCTTGCTCACGACAGCACCGCCTCGCCACCACGGCCCCGTAACCAGTCAGCTGCAGCCATCGCGGCCTTGCCTGCCGGTTGCACATGAACAAGCTCAAGCGTTCCTGACCCGGTTTCGAGCAGCACGGCACCCTGAAGCGCGCGAACGGCGCCGATGCCATGAGCTGCCTCAGCAGTCGAGGCCAGTTCAGCAGCCGGGAGACGCACCTCAAGCAGTTTCAACGGCTGCCCGTCATGCATGACGAATGCGCCTGGCTCGGGCGTCACACCTGACCAGTGCGCCAACACCTGGTCAGCACTCTGGCGCAGGTCAAGGTGGCCGTCTGCGCGTTCGAGCTTGTGCGCATATGTGGGCTCACCTTGCTGCGGTTCGCCGGCCTGCGGTTCGACCGCGAGCAAGCGCACCGCGTCGAGCAGCGCAGTGGTGCCGAGCGTTGCCAATTCAGTCAGCGCAGTGCCCGCGGTCGTGCCAGCCTCGAACTCGTGCGCATCGCGAGTCAACACATCGCCAGCGTCGAGCGCCGCGACGAGCCGAAATACCGTGACGCCCAAGCGTTGTTCAGCGGCCATGAGGGCTCGTTGCACGGGCGCTGCACCCCGCCACCTCGGCAGTTCACTGAAATGCAGGTTCACCCACCCGAGCTGCGGCAGACTCAACAGTGGCTCGCGAACCAGCCCACCATAGGCGACGATGACGCCCAACTCTGCATCGAGGCTGGCGGCCCAGTTCGTCGCGTCATCGTCGAGGCGGTTCGCTTTATACACCGGCAAGTCGAGCTGCGCGGCAGCTGCCGCAACGGGCGAGGGCGTCAACACTCGCTTACGGCCGAGGGCCGCATCTTCACGGGTGATCACCCCAACGACCTCATGGCCAGCCTCAACGAGGGCGTGCAGGCTGGGCACTGCGAACAGCGGGGTTCCGGCAAATACGATGCGCATACAGCTATTCTCTCAGCGCGTAAGCTAGCCGGGTGACGCTGACTCTCTGGTTCTCTTTGCTTGCCGCCTGCCTCGTCATCAGCCTGACCCCCGGCGCCGGGGCAATCAATACGATGTCAAACGCCCTCGCTGAGGGGTGGCGCCGGGCTTTCTGGGGAATTTTTGGTCAGCAGTTGGCGCTCATCGTGCACATCGCCATTGTCGCTGCCGGGGTGGGGCTTATCGTCGCACGATCACCGGTGCTCTTCAACATCATTCGCTATCTCGGCGCCGCCTACCTCGTCTTTCTGGGTGTCAAGTTATTGCTCGTGAAGACCGACGCGGCCGTGCGCGACGATGAGGCGCCCCACATTGCCGAGTCTGCCTGGTCGATGGTTCGCCGCGGCTTCTGGGTCAACTTATTGAACCCAAAGGCCATCGTCTTCTTCTTAGCCTTCATGCCGCAGTTCATTCGCCTCGACCAGCCTGCGCTGCCGCAATATTTGGTGTTCGGTGCGACCACCGTCGGGGTTGACATTCTCGTAATGTGGGGCATTTTTGCGGCCGCCGCACATCCCTTTAAACGACTCACGCGGTCACCCAAAGGGCGACGCACGCTGAACACGGTCTTCGGGCTCTTATTCATTGCGGTAGCGGGGCTGCTGCTGTTCTTGCACTAGCGCACCTGCTGTTCTTGCACGAGCGCACCACACTCACGCGCCGAGTGTGATCGGGTGCCATTGGGTGACTGTGCTCAGGCGGCAGGTCTAGCCGTCGAAGACGCCCCGGTCGTCGAACCGCAGTCTCAGTGCCTGGGCGCGGGCCCGACCTCGGGTGCGCCCCGCAATTCGTGCACTCGCGCCCGCAGCATCAGCGACGAGTGCGCCACGCAGTCGCTTTGCGACTTCGGCGCCCTGTGAATAGTCAAAGCGCACGATAGCTCGCATCAGGTCATTGCCATCGCCGCCGTGAGGGTATGACTGTGGCTGGGCCGTGCGGTCGGGCACGGCAGTTGGGCCGAGCACGTCTACGCCAGGCAGGTTGCCAAGTTTGGTGATCGCCCGCTCGACCTCTGCTGGGCCGCCCGTGACGCTCGCCACACGCACCATCGGTGGGTACCGCAACTGCAGGCGATCGCTCAGTTCGCTGCGCAGCCAGTCTTCAGTTCGTCCAGTCACAAAAGCTTGCACCACTGGGCCGGCGCCACCCGCCAGCACGCAGCGTGCATCTTCAGCGGCCAAGGCCGCGGCGTTATGCCACCAGCGAAGACAGTCTTCGCCAGCCCGCAACGATTCGATCGACAGCAGCCGTTCAGCGTCGAGCAGCACGACGGCCCGGTAGCCGCCGGCCGCGATGGGTTCTGCCCCTCGAGTGGCGACGACAAGCACTGACCGTGAATCGACTCGCTCGTGTGGGTGTTCGCTGTCGCTCAACACAATTCGTACCCCAGCAAACTGTTTGGCGAATTGGTCGACCGTTCGCTGCGACCCTGCCCCACGCATTGCCAGCTCGCCGCAGCCGCAGTTGCTGCAGCGCCAGTCTCGCGCGTGTTCGCCACACCAACGACACGCCAACTGGCTCGATGTGCGAAAACCGAGCGGCCCAGAACAGACTCCACACTGGGCACGTTCTTCGCATTGCACGCACACCGCGACCGGCGCGTACCCAGGCGTGGCCACCTGCACAAGCACTGGTCCGTGCTGCAGACCCTCGCGTATAGTGCGAGCCGCAAATTCAGGCACGCGCCCGCCACTAGCTTCGCCGTGCTGCACTGATTCTGCGGCAATCACCCGGGTGTGGCGCGGCGCGACGGTCTCTGGTTGTACATATGACAGTTCGATCAGGCGTTGCACCTCGGCGCTGCGTGAGTGTGAGGCGAACACAAGACCGACTGGGCCGTTGCTTGCTTGCTGCGACCTGATGAGGGCGGCGTCTCGTGCGTGCACGTAGGGAGCGAGTGGTTCAGCTAAAAGCGGGTCACCGTCATCCCACATCAACACTGCCCCAAGTTTGTGTGCGGGCGCATAGATCGCTGACCTGTTGCCAAGAATGACTCGTGGTTGCGCGTCGAGCGCCCGCAAGAAGCCTGCATACCTCGCGCTGCCCGACTGCCGGGAGTCGACTCGCACGGTACCTGCGTGACCAAATGCAGCGAGAGCATCGTGCAGCTGATCGACGTCGCGGTAGTCAGGAGCCACCAAGATCACACTTCGACCCGAAGCATGCACGCCGAGCGCGAGTCTGGCAAGACGCACCGCCCAACTGCCTACCCATTCGCCCGTGGGTAAGCGTTCTGGCCCATGAGAGGCGCTCACCGCGAGACGGGCGCCAGAGATAAGCAGATCTACGGTTTTTTGCTCATCTTCGCTAACCGCGAGAGCGAGATCGTCGGCGCTAGGATCAGGCGCGGTGCCCGCCAGGTGCTGCGTTTCTGCGCGAACCATTCGCTTGGGAATCGCCAGACGAAGAATGTCATTCGCTGAGCCGCCGGCACGATCGGCAGTTGACCGGGCGAGCTGCCAGATCTCATGGGTGAGCGGCGGCACCGCGCCAACAATCTCAGTGATCTGTTGCAGTTCGCCAGCAAATTCGCTGCGTTCAGTGAACGAAATGACGTATCCTTGTG
>JAAZHL010000042.1 GCA_012510755.1 Leucobacter sp. | reverse complement strand
GCCTGGAGCAAAGCACACTGGCGCAGCTGAGATCGACTGGCAGGAGTTGCGCGCGCTCGCGGTTGCGGCGCTCGCTCGCGCCTATGTGCCGTACTCGAATTACGCGGTTGGCGCGGCTGCCCTCGTTGACGATGGGCGTTTGGTGAGCGGCTGCAACGTTGAGAATGCGTCGTACGGGCTCACTTTGTGCGCCGAATGCTCGCTCGTGTCGTCGCTGCACATGGGTGGTGGCGGCAAGCTGCTTGCCTTCGTGTGTGTGAACGGTGACGGTGACGTGATCATGCCGTGCGGGCGGTGCCGGCAGCTGTTGTATGAGCACTCTGCCGAGGGGATGCTGCTCGACACGGTATCGGGTATTCGAACCATAGAGCAGGTGCTGCCTGACGCGTTCGGGCCGCGGGACCTGGCAGAGAGATCTTGACGTGCGACGTGGTGCGAGACGTGAATCGCGACTCCAGTCGTGAATCGTGACTCGAGTCGTGAAGAGACATATAAAAGAGAGAAACGTGCAGGCATGAAGATTGAGCCGTTTGACGCAGTTGATGTGATTCGCACGAAACGTGATGGGGGAGCCGTGCCCGAGCCCGCGCTGCGGTGGCTGGTCGATGCGTATACGCGTGGGTTTGTGAGCGACGCGCAGATGGCGTCGTTTGCGATGGCGGTGTTTTTGCGGGGCATGGTGCGTGATGAGATTCGGGTGCTCACCGACGCAATGATCTCGTCTGGTGAGCGCATGTCGTTTGCGTCGCTCGGCAAGAAGACGGTTGATAAGCATTCGACCGGGGGAGTCGGCGACAAAATCACGTTGCCGCTTGCGCCGCTCGTGGCTTCGTTTGGCGTTGCTGTGCCGCAGCTGTCTGGGCGCGGCCTCGGGCATACGGGTGGCACGCTCGACAAGCTCGAATCTATTGCGGGGTGGCGCGCGGGGCTCTCAAACGAAGAGATGTTTGCGCAGCTTGCTGGCGACGTGGGAGCGGTGATCTGCGCTGCAGGTTCGGGGCTCGCTCCGGCCGATAAGAAGCTGTATGCGCTTCGTGATGTCACTGCGACGGTGGATTGTATTCCGCTGATCGCGTCGAGCATCATGTCGAAGAAGATTGCTGAGGGCACCGATGCGTTGGTGCTTGACGGCAAGTTTGGTTCTGGCGCATTTATGAAGGACGAGGATCAGGCTCGCGAGCTCGCCCGCACCATGGTCGAGTTGGGCACTGATTCGGGTGTGGCGACCACTGCGCTGCTTACCAACATGAATGTGCCGTTGGGGCTCGCGATCGGCAATGCGAACGAGGTGCGTGAATCGGTGGAGGTGCTTGCTGGTGGCGGGCCCGCCGATGTGCGTGAGCTGACCGTGGCGCTTGCCCGCGAGATGCTGGCGCTTGCGGGGCAACCTGACGCTGATGTTGAGCGTGCGCTCGATGATGGTCGGGCGATGGATTCGTGGCGGCGAATGATCAAGGCGCAGGGTGGCGACCCAGATGCGCCGTTGCCGGTTGCTCCTGAGACTCATACGGTGACGGCCACGGTTGCGGGCACGGTGACCCGCATGGAGGCGCTGCCTCTTGGTGTGGCCGCTTGGCGTCTCGGTGCTGGCCGGGCGCGCGCAGAAGACGAGGTGGTGTTTTCTGCGGGAATCGATCTGCACGTGAAGCCCGGGGCTGTGGTGGCGGTGGGCGATCCTCTGTTCACGCTTTCGGCGACCGAGCCAGCGCGCTTTGATCGTGCGATCGAGGCGCTCGACGGGGCGTATGCGATCGAGCAAGCCGTCGACGGGGTGGCGGCTGTGGTGCACACCGGTGGCCCGCTCGTGCTTGAGCGCATCACGGCGCAGGGCTAGCGGCAGTACGCAGCTACGTCAGTGAGCGTTCGCGTGACCAGGGCGGTTCATCATGCTCGGTGTACCCGGTGTACCCGGTGTACCCGGTGTACCCGGTGTGCCCGGTGTAGCCGGTGTGATCGGCGTGCTCGTCTGGTTCTTTGGGGGTAATGAATGGCGCGGGTGTCATGAATCTCACCCGGGACGGCGGTCTATCTTCGTATGTTCGGCCGGTTGGTGATCGCCAGTTCAGCACCCCGGTCTTGTTTTGCGACACACCCCAGCCGCCGTGGTGTTTGAGTGCGTGGTGACTCGGGCACAGATGTGCAAGGTTGGTGGTCGTGGTGGGCCCACCTTTGGCCGCATCGATCGTGTGGTCGAGATCGCAGCGGTGTATGGGGGCTCGGCAGCCAGGGAATCTGCAGTGCAGGTCACGTGCGCCCAGTATGCGGCGCATCTGTTCGCTTGGTCGGTATCGATCGACGCTGACCACCGCACCCGTTTCGGGGTGCTGCCGCACGAGTTGCCAGTGGCTCGCTGTTGCCGCGAGTTCACGGGCGGTAGCGGTGTCGATCGGGCCGCTACCCACGAGCTCTGCCGGGGCGAGTGACGTGGGGGAGCCCCACTCTGGGTCACCATCGAGCTTCAGGCTGTCGCTGAAGAGGGTTTCGTCGGTAATGAACACTTGCACCTGGGCCTGCACCCGGCCGAGATTCGCGGTGCCGTGGGTGACAGTGCCCGGGGCGACTGTGCCCGGCGAGACTGTGCCTGGACCGACAGAACCGTGGCCGACAGCACCGGGGGTGACCGCACCAAGTGTTGTATCTGTCACCTCTGCGAGTGCGAGCGAGATCAGCGCATCTGCACGCAGTTCATCGCGCGAGCGAGCTTTGGCGGCGTCGCGCTGTTCGCCATGCTGGTGCGGTTCGCTCTGGTCGCGCCGTTCGTCTCGGTCGCCCCGGTCGCGCCGTTCACCAGCCTGCTGCAGTTCACGCTGTTCGACGTAGGAGAGTTCGCGGCTGATGCGGGTGAGTCGATCGTAGATGGCGTGTGCCTCGGTGGTCGGCAGGTATGCGGTCAGGTCGCTCATGCCGTCTTCGCGGTCGGCGACCCACACCCGTCGTTGCTTGCGGGCCTCAATGTGGCGCTCGTCGATGGTCGTCTCGGCGTATTGCTCGGCCAGACGCCTGGCGATGGGGCGCAGTCTTGCAGGGGTCTCTTCAGCCGCGGGCCCGAGCACGCTGGCCTCGTAGGCGGCCCTGCGCACTCGCACGGCAGGGTCGTTGTGATCGCCGATGATTCTGCCGGCGTTTACGATCACCTCAGTGTGGG
>JAAZHL010000289.1 GCA_012510755.1 Leucobacter sp. | reverse complement strand
GTTTGAGGTCGACAATGGTCTGAATCAGTCTCTCGGCCGACTGCGGTGCACCTGACGCGGCAGGGAGCCGCACCTCGCCCCACCGCACGGTGCGAGAATCACTGCGAGCAAAGGGGGCCGCAGGCTTTGGCAGCCGCACAAACAGCTCAGTGACTAGCCACTCACCCGATCGGGTGCGGTCGATTGACACGTCTTCGATGCGCGCCGAGACATCGCCTTCGACAAGGCGCACCTCGTGGCCCACCATCTCTGCAAGCACGCGGGTCTCGCCGCCGCGCTGCTCAAACCGTCGCACATTAATGAGGCCGGTGGTGATGATCTGACCAGAAGCAATCGAGATGATTCGATTGACGGGTACGAAGACGCGTCGTTTGCCAGGGATCTCTACGATGAGCCCCACGACACGCGGTGCAGCCTGCGCACGATACACAACCAGCACATCGCGCAGCTTGCCGATTCGGTCACCGGCAGGGTCGAACACCCCTCGCCCTGCGAGCCGACCCACAAACACCCTTGCGCTACTCACACACCAAGGTTACCGGGATCAGTGCAAGAATCGGTGTATGAGCAATATGAATCCTGTCGGCGCGCGACGTATGCCCCTTGTGCCCGAACTGCCAAAGGGCGAGGTCATCTCAACATACGACCATTACATCGATGCCATGCACGCGGTTGATCGGTTGGTACGGGCGAACTTTCCGGTCGGTTCGGTGTCAATTCTTGGCAACGATGTGCGCAGTGTTGAGCGGGTGACCGGCAAGCTGAGTTATGGGCGTGTCGCGCTTATGGGGGCACTCTCAGGTGCCTACTTCGGCCTGTTTCTCGGCCTGTTGCTGTTCATTTTTCAACCAGACAACGAGAGCATCGGTGGGGTGTTTCTCTCGGCCATCGTGATCGGCGCGGGATTCGGCATGCTGTTCGGCGTGCTCTCGTATGCGATGAACCGCAATCGCCGAGATTTCTCGTCGGTCATGCAATTCGTGGCAACACGCTACGATCTCATCACCGCGCCAGAACTGGTGCACGAGGCGAGGACAATTCTGGGCCGCCCTGCCGAATGAGCCGAACCCGCTCGCCCAAAAGAGCTGTTGACGCGGCTATGAACGCGGTAACTCTGAGAAGCTACGCGCTGCTCAGAGACCGCGCTGCGTCTTGACCCAGGCTTCGACCTCTGTGGCGGTGCGTGGAATATCTGCAGACAGGTTGATGCAGCCGTCTTCGGTCACCACGATATCGTCTTCGATGCGCACCCCAATGCCGCGAAATGCTTCGGGCACAGTGAGGTCGTCAGACTGAAAATAGAGCCCTGGCTCGATCGTGAAGATCATGCCAGCTTCAATGCGCCCGTCGAGATAGAGCTCGCGCTTGGCCTGTGCGCAGTCGTGCACGTCAAGTCCTAAATGATGGCTCGTGCCGTGCACCATGTAGCGGCGGTGATAGGGGGTGTCGTCACCAGCCACCGCCTCTGGCAAGAACCCCCATTCGCGGGTCTTGCGCTCAATCACCTTCATGGCCTCGTCGTGCACATCACCAAAACGAATGCCCGGCCGCACGATCGCGCGAGCCGCGTCAGCTGCCTCAAGCACTGCTTCATACACCTGGCGCTGCACTGGGGTGAACGTGCCAGAAACCGGTACGGTGCGGGTGATGTCGGCCGTGTACAGACTGTCGAGCTCGACGCCAGCGTCAAGCAAGAGCAGGTCGCCGTCTCGCACCGCACCGTCGTTTGTCATCCAGTGCAACGTGCAGGCATGCGCACCGGCTGCGGCGATCGTCTCGTATCCGACCGCATTGCCATCCAGGCGGGCACGCAGATTGAAGACACCCTCGACGACCCGTTCGCCACGCTGCTCTGCGGTGGCGCGACCAAGCGCGGCGAGCACCTCATCAAAGCCTCGCGCGGTCGCGTCTACGGCAGCCTTCATCTGTGCAATTTCATACTCATCTTTGACGAGACGCAATTCAGAAACCGCGCGTGCTAGGTCATCATCAGCGAGTGTGCGATCGGCCTGCCGCGAAACAAGACTCTCAAGGCGCGCCGTCTGCAGGCCCAGATCTGCGGCGACCTGGTCGAGCGAGGGTCGCGGCCCGATCCAGAATTCCCCAATCTCAGGGTTCGCAAAAAACTCTTCACTGTCGCGGCCCGCACGCTCACGAAAATACAGCGTGGCAGTGTGATTTCGGCCAGCTTCGTGAGCGCGGCCACCTTCGGCACGGCCGTCATCGGTCGCATCGATCACGAGCACCGCGCCTGGCTCACTCTCGCTGCCCCAACCCGTCAGATGCGAGAACGCGCTGTGCGCGCGAAACGGGTAGAACGTGTCGTTCGACCGCTGCTTCATCACCCCAGCCTCGATGACCAATCGCTCGCCCACGAACTGGGCCGCCAGCGCCTCTCGTCGACGCGCCGCAAATATCGCGGCCGGTCGCTGCGAAGGCAACACCTCACTGCCCTCGGCCCAACCTGTCATGATGTGATTCAAAAACCGATCTGAGCGTGGCGTCGTGCTGCGATTGCTGTTGTCAATCTCGGCTTCGTGAGTGGCATTGTCAGTCATGCGTCAATTGTCTCATTGCCAGGTGAAGGTCTACTGGGTCAACGCGGGGGTCTAGCATTGGCATATGGCTGATCGGTACGACCTGCACACGCACTCTGTGCGAAGCGACGGCACAACGACGCCGGCCGAGATCGCAGCGCTCGCCGCACAGATCGGCCTGGCGGGCTTCGCGCTCACTGATCACGACACCACCGAGGGCTGGGCTGAAGCACGCGCAGCAGCACACTCGCACGGCATCGAATTCTTGCCGGGCATGGAAATTACGACAAAACACGACTGGCGATCCACGCATCTGCTCGCTTACGGTATTGACCCAGCCGCGCAAGAACTCATCGACGCGCTTGAACGCGTACGCTCATCTCGACAGAATCGCGCGCGAGAAATGATTCGCCGCCTTGCCACCGATTTCGACCTTGACTGGCAGGCTGTGATCGAACGCAACGTTGGCCGCACCGTTGGCAGGCCACACCTCGCAGACGCGCTCGTCGAATCGGGTTTCTACCCAGACCGCAGCACGGCCTTCGCCGAGGTGCTGCACCCGAACTCCGCGTATTACGTGCCGCCCTACGCGATCGACACGGTTGATGCGATACGGCTCGTGCGTGACGCTGGGGGAGTAGCGGTGCTTGCGCACCCGGCTGCCGGGCGCATGCGGCGACCCGTCGACTTCGCAGCCCTCGAAGAGTTTGTCGACAGTGGGCTCTGGGGAATCGAACTCGACCACCCTGAGAACCGCGCCGACTGGCTGCCTCCGCTTGCCGAATATGCGAATGAGCGGGGCCTGCACGTCACCGGCGCCAGCGATTACCATGGGGCCGGCAAACCCAACAAGCTCGGCGAGTGCACCAGTTCAGAAGAAACCTGGAGCCTGCTTCGCGAACGGGTGGCAATCACCGGTTAGGCGCGGTTAGGCGCGAAGACGAGTCAGGTTGATCGGCGATCAGATCGCGATCAGATCGTTGCGTGCCGTGCGCAAGCAAGCGACTATAGAAGTATGGCTGCGCAAGCGTTAGACGATTCGGGCGTCTCGCTCGGCAGCGAGTTTGCGCGCACATTCCCTGAACTCGGTGTGCCCGCACAGGCCGTGCGGCCAGAGTTGCCGTCGCTGGTGATCTTAAACGAACAGCTTGCCCGCGAGCTTGAACTCGACACCCGCCAATTGCGCAGGCAGCCCGGGGTGAGGTTTCTGCTGGGCAACGAATTGCCGGTTAGGGCCGCGCCAGTAGCCCAAATCTATGCGGGTCACAGTAGTGCCCCGTATAGTGGTGTAGCCGCGCTGGTGGCCGACCCGTCATTGACGT
>JAAZHL010000041.1 GCA_012510755.1 Leucobacter sp. | reverse complement strand
GCGCCGTTCACCCTATGGCGGCGGGGCTCTGGCCGGCAGCTCGCTCGTCCTCGATCCGCGGCTTGTCGAATCGGAGCTGGGGATGGGGGATCCTCTTGAAAACTCAATCGATCGCACCTCGTCACGCGATGTTGTTGCCGAATTTGCCTTCATCACGGCCCAGATCGGCATCGATCTTTCGCGGCTCAGCGAAGAGATCATCATCTGGAACACGAAAGAGTTTGGCTTCGTGCGCCTGCACGATGGTTATTCGACCGGCTCGTCGATCATGCCGCAGAAAAAGAACCCTGATATCGCTGAGCTCGCCCGCGGTAAATCAGGGCGACTCATCGGCAACCTGACCGGCCTGCTCGCGACGCTCAAAGGCTTGCCGCTCGCCTATAACCGTGACCTGCAAGAAGATAAAGAGCCGGTGTTTGACTCGGTGCAGCAGCTTGAGGTGCTGCTGCCGGCGTTCACTGGCATGGTCGCGACGATGACCTTTAACACGGCACGCATGGCCGAGCTCGCGCCACAGGGCTTCTCGCTCCCGACAGCTGTCGCCGAGTGGCTGCTGAAGCAGGGCGTCATTTTTCGCGTCGCACACGCGATCTCAGGCTAGCTCGTTCGCTATTGCGAAGAACGCGGGCTCGAGCTGCACGAACCGAGCGACGAGCAGCTGGCTGCTGTCTCACCGCACCTCACACCGGCCGTGCGCGAGGTGCTGACGATTGAGGGTTCGGTGAATTCGCGTGTTGGCGTGGGCGGCACTGCGCGGGTGCGGGTCGACGATCAGCTGGCCCGGCTCGCTGAGCTGCTCGGGTCGCTGCGAAGCTAATGCGGCCGCAGCGGCTGCTGGCAACTGGCTCCGGTCGCAGAGCTTTGGTGGTCGCGATACGATTGAGCGCGTGACTGAACTGAACGAGCGCGCCGAGATCATGGCGGCCCAACGCAACGATGACAGCTTCGACACCCTCTGGGACGAGCTGGTGTGGCGCGGGCTGGTACACGTGTCGACCGACCCCGAGTCGTTGTCGACGCTGTTTGAGGGCGAGCCGTTCACCTATTACTGCGGGTTTGACCCGACCGCACCCAGTCTGCATCTTGGCAACCTGGTGCAACTGCTGCTGCTTCGTCGTTTGCAGCTGAAGGGCCATATGCCGCTCGGGCTCGTCGGCGGCTCGACCGGCCTCATCGGTGACCCGCGCCCGACCGCGGAGCGCACGCTCAATAGCCGCGAAACCGTCGAAGAGTGGGTGACACGCCTGCAAACACAGGTGTCGCGCTTTCTCTCGAGTGAGGGTGAAAACGCGGTACGCCTCGTCAACAACCTTGACTGGACCGCTCCTCTCTCAGCGATCGATTTCTTGCGTGAGATAGGCAAACACTTTCGTGTGGGCACCATGCTCAAGAAAGACGCGGTTGCCGCACGACTCGCCTCTGAAGAGGGCATCAGTTACACCGAGTTCAGCTACCAGATTTTGCAAGGGTTCGACTTTCTCGAACTGTACCGCCAGTACGACTGCAAGCTGCAGACCGGCGGCAGCGATCAGTGGGGCAACCTGACGAGCGGCACCGACCTCATTCGCAAGGTTGAGGGTGCGT
>JAAZHL010000288.1 GCA_012510755.1 Leucobacter sp. | reverse complement strand
TCACGCATTGTGGCGCTGACTGCGGCGATGCTCGCGCCGACCGGGCTTGCGCCCTTCGCCACCGAGTTTGCCGATCGCGTGCAAGACGTCGGCATTGCCGAGCAGCACGCCGTCACCTCGGCTGCTGGTCTCGCGTACGGCGGCCTGCACCCGGTGGTGGCCGTGTATGCGACGTTCATGAACCGTGCGATCGATCAGTTCATCATGGATGTCGCTCTACATCGTGCACCGGTGACGCTGGTGCTTGATCGCGCGGGCATCACCGGGCCCGATGGTGCAAGTCATAATGGCGTCTGGGATCTCGCAATGTTGCGCGTGGTTCCCACTGTCAGAATCGCGGCGCCGCGCGACGAGCCCACGCTGCGCGCGCTGCTGGGCGAAGCGGTGTGCGAAGGCGGTGGCCCGACGGTGGTGCGGTTTCCGAAGGGGAGTGTGGGGGAGCCGATCGTGGCGCTGCGCACCCTCGAAGACGGGGTCGATGTGCTGTGGGAGTCGGTGATCGGTACAGCTGATGGCTCTGGCACGGCCGCCGCGCCGCCGCGCCGTGTGCTGCTGGTGTCTGCTGGCCCGCTGGCGCGGGCCGCGGTTGAAGCGGCATCGAGACTGACCGAGCAAGGCATCGGGGTGACGGTGGTTGACCCGCGGTGGGTGATTCCGATCGCCGATTCGGTGGTTGAGCTTGCCCGGCAGCACGATCTGGTGGTGAGTCTCGAAGATGGGGTGCGTGCAGGGGGAGTGGGCACCAGTCTCAGCCAGGCGTTGAGCGTCGCCGGTGTCGATCGACCTGTGGTGATTCTCGGGGTACCTGACGGGTTTCTCGCTCACGCGAGTCGAGACGAGTTGCTCACGCAGTGCGGCCTGGCGCCGACCGAGATCGTGCGCACCGTGCTCGATCGGCTCGCGGCAGTGGCCAACTAACCGCGCACTGCCCCGCAGCGGGGCACACGGGGTGCGGTGCGGCGGGGCAGTGGTTACTCGGGCAGTGTTCGATATACGGTCGGAGATCTGCGCCCGGTCAGAGCTTTCCGGGGGTATTGCTCCGACCAGAGCAGGATCTCCGACCGTAGGGGTGTGTGGTAGCGAGGTGTGGCAGTGGGTGCCAGGCGTATTACGCCCGCAGGCGCCTACGCCTCGCTTGGGCCCGCGATCGCGGGGTTGTGGAACTTCGCACCGAACACACGCTCGCTCGCGCCAACGCGATCGAGGTACGGCGTTGCGCCACCCGTCTGAAACGGCCAGCCGGCGCCGAGAATCATGCACAGGTCGATGTCTTCGGCCGCTGCGACGACGCCCTCATCAAGCATGATGCGAATCTCGTTAGCGAGCCCGTCTTCGACGCGACGCAAGATCTCTGCCTCATCGGTGGCGGTGCTGCCAAGCGAGAGCGCCTTCTTCGCCTCTTTGGTGAGTTCTTGCACCTTGCCCTGCTTGTTCTTCACCACGACCTGCTCGAGCTCGGCGGCCTTGTGCAGGTTTTCTGAGGCATAGAACCGCTCGGGGTAGGCACCCACCATGGTGTCTTGCACGTGTGCCGCAACCTTCCAGCCGACAAGGTCGATGAGTTCAAACGGACCCATCGGCAAACCGATCGGCGCATAGGCGCGCTCGATCGCATCGATCGGGGTGCCCGAGTCGAGTGCGCGGGCGGCTTCGCCGAAGACCTTTGCGAGCAACCGGTTCACCACAAAGCCTGGGCGGTTCTCGGT
>JAAZHL010000287.1 GCA_012510755.1 Leucobacter sp. | reverse complement strand
G
Organism: Leucobacter sp.; assembly: GCA_012510755.1. Lineage (GTDB taxonomy): Bacteria > Actinomycetota > Actinomycetes > Actinomycetales > Microbacteriaceae > Leucobacter. Next base: position 2,794 of record JAAZHL010000287.1, on the reverse strand, counting down.
GGTTGGCGCTGCGGCCGAACTGCCGCTGCCATCACCGATGCGCGCGAGCACGGCGCCAACTTCAGCGGTCTCGTCTTCTTGCACCAAAATCTCTTCGAGGATGCCGGCTATAGGCGATGGCACCTCAGTGTCGACCTTGTCAGTTGAAACTTCGAGTAACGGCTCGTCGACTTCAACACGGTCGCCAACGTTCTTGAGCCAGCGGGTCACCGTGCCCTCGGTGACACGCTCACCAAGTGCGGGGAGCACTACCGATTCACTCATCGTGGTCTTCTCCGATCGTTTTCTATGTGTCTGTTGTGCGTTGCAACTAGATTGCGTGCAGCGGCTTGCCTGCGAGCTTCAGCATGGTCTCGCCAATGGTTTCGTTTTGCGTTGGGTGCCCGTGAATAAACGGTGCAACATCTTCTGGGTATGCCTCCCAGTTCACAATGAGTTGCGCTTCGCCCACGAGTTCGCCGACGCGCGCACCGATCATGTGTACACCTACGACCGGGCCGTCATTGACGCGAACCGCCTTCACCGTACCCGCGGTGCCAAGAATCGAGCTCTTTGCGTGGCCCGCAAGGTTGTATTCGTATGCGGTGATGTTCTCAGCGCCGTACTTCTCAGCAGCCTTGGCCTCGGTCAAACCAACCGAAGCAATCTCAGGGTCACAGTAGGTGACCTTCGGCACGTTGACATCTTCAACCACGACGGGGTTCAACCCTGCGATCTCTTCGGCAACAAAAATGCCCTGCTGGTAGCCGCGATGGGCAAGCTGCAGGCCAGGCACGATATCGCCGACTGCATAGACGCCGCTCACGTTCGTTGCAAGGCGCTCGTTCGTCAGCACGAAACCGCGATCCATTTCGATGCCAACTTCTTCGAAGCCCAAGCCCTGCGTGACCGGACCACGGCCGACGGCAACGAGCAGATAATCTGCCTCGACCGTTTCGCCGCTCTCAAGCGACACGACGACACCGCTGTCGTTCTGCGAGACAGACTGAAAACGGACGCCGAGCTTAAAGTCGATGCCCCGCTTGCGAAACGCACGCTCGAGCTGCTTCGACACTGACTCTTCTTCGTTGGGAACCAGGTGGGGCAGGCCCTCAATGATGGTGACTTCTGCACCGAATGAACGCCATACGCTCGCAAACTCAACACCGATCACGCCACCGCCAAGAATCGCAACCTTGGCTGGGACTTCTTGCAACTCGAGTGCGTGCTCGCTTGCGATCACGCGGCCACCGAGTTCGAGACCAGGCAGTGTACGTGAATACGATCCTGTTGCCAGCACAACGTGCTTGCCAACGATCTGCTCGCCAGCCACATCGACAGTATTTGCGGCAACAAGCTTGCCTTCGCCTTCAATGACGGTGATGCCGTTGGCCTTCAGCAGGCCCTGCAGACCCTTGAACTTGCCCGCCACGAGCTTGTCTTTAAACCCAAGCACACCAGCAATATCGATGCGAGAGACACTCGACTCGATGCCATACGCCGCACCAGTGCGGGCAACATCGGCGATCTCTGCCGAATGCAACAGTGACTTCGTCGGCACACAGCCGCGGTGCAAACACGTGCCACCAAGCTTGTCTTTTTCGATGACAGCCACACTGAACCCGAGCTGTTTCGCTCGGAGCGCTGTTGCGTACCCGGCGCTACCGCCGCCGAGAACAACGATGTCAAACTGCTGATTTGCCAAGTGGGATCTCCCTCGGGTTTTGCTGTCGATACCTGTGGTACGTAAGGTGTGGGCGTACCGGCTACCAGCCTACTACCAGCGGCTGTCGAAACAGGTGAGTTACCTGCCACTTGTCGTGGGTTCGCTGCTAGCGTGACGGCATGGCAAGCAAATGCGAGTTCGGGTTCGTAGGATAGAAGTGTGACTGATTCTCTATTCTCGGCCGTATACGCTGAGCGACGTGCGCAGGTGCCGAAGGGCCTGCCGCTTATTGTCGCGCTCGCGGGCGTGACCGATGCTGGGGGAGTCATCGGGCAGCTCGACAGCTTTTTGTGGGAAAGCGGCAACCTCGAAGAGATCTTGCGGTTCAACACAGATCTGTTGCTTGATTACCGCTCACGCCGCCCAATCATCACCTTTGATGAAGATCATTTCGTCGACTACTCACCAGTCGAACTCACTCTTGCGCTTGGGCGCGACCAGTTCGGTGCTCCCTTCTTGTTGCTGAGTGGCTTCGAGCCCGATTTTCGTTGGGACGCATTTATTGATGCGCTGCTGCTCCTAGTTGATGAGTTCGAGGTGTCAGTGACTACCTGGACCCACGCGATCCCGATGCCGGTGCCGCACACGCGGCCGTTGCGGGCCACTGTCAGTGGTTCACGTGATGATTTGATTCAGGCGCGGTCGGTTTGGAAGCCGACCACGAAGCTGCCCGCATCGATTTCGCACTTGTTTGAGTACCGCCTGTATGGCCTGGGTGAAGACGTCGTCGGCTTTGCGCTGCTCGTGCCGCACTATCTGGCCAATAACGAATACCCAGATGCGTTGCTTGCCGCTCTCGACGGCATCATGTCAGCGACGGGCCTTATTTTCGACACCGAGAAGTTGCGCGAATCAGCTCAGGCCTTTCGCAAGCAAGTCGATGCGCAGATCGCTGAGAACCACGAATCGATCGAGATGCTGCACGGACTCGAAGCGCGCTATGACGCGTACATGGAAGACCAGACGGCACGGTCACCACTGGTCGAAGAAGACGGTAGCTTGCCAACCGCAGACCAGCTTGCGAGCGAACTCGAGCGCTACCTTGCGCAGCGCCGAGACGACTCAAGCCCCAATGATGCGGTCTGAGCG
>JAAZHL010000040.1 GCA_012510755.1 Leucobacter sp. | reverse complement strand
CTTCACACTGGCCCGCACACTCACACCAGATCTGAAACGTGTCGTGATTGCTGTGGTCGCCACGGTTCTCGCGCTGTGCATACCAGGATCGCCCGGCCAGATTGCGGCAATCACCCTCGGCGGGCTCGCCGGACTGTGGTGGTGCCGCACCCCAGCAGGTGACACGGCCGCTCTCTCAGGCCCACTCGTGCGCAACCTTTCGAAACGAGCAGCAGTGTGTTGCCTCGCCGTGCTCGCCGCGCTGCTCGTAGCCCTGCCGGTACTCACCCACTACACCGGACAACCGCTCATTGCGCTGGCTGATGCGTTCAGCAGGGCGGGCGCGCTCGTGTTTGGCGGCGGTCATGTGGTGTTGCCGTTGCTGCAGGCTGAGCCGTGGGTGGCATCAAGCGTCGCGCCAGATGCACTGCTCGCGGGATTTGGCGCGGCACAGGCGGTACCGGGGCCGCTGTTCACCTTCGCGGCATATCTTGGCGCCATTGGCTACCCGACGACACCGCTCGTTGCAGCGAGCATCGCCCTCGTAGCGGTGTTTGTGCCCGGCATACTGCTGCTGTGCGGCGTGCTGCCGTTCTGGAATCAAGTCAGACAAAAGCCGAACGTCGCAGCCGCGATTCGTGGGGCAAGCGCCGCGGTGGTTGGCTTGCTCGCTGCGGCGCTCATCAGCCCGCTGGCTGCAGCTTCGTTGACGGGCTGGGCGCCGGTCACGATTGCGCTTGGCGCGTTCGCGATGCTCATGCTGCGCTTGCCACCCTGGCTCATTGTCGTGTGCGGGGCCACCGCCGGAGCACTAACAGGGCTTGGCGCAACCGGTTAGCCCCAGTCCCGAGCACCCGGGCACAGAAGAAACCACAGCGTGTGAGGAAGTGACCGTGGAGCCGAGGGGAATTGAACCCCTGTCCACTTCGAAGATCTTGCGTCTTCTACGGGTGTAGTTCGTTCAATCGTTCTGCTCGGCCCTGCTCTTTGTAACGAACACCTAGAACAACAGGCCCAGTCTCAGTAAAAGTCCCGATGCACCCTGAAACACGATGCACCAGCAAGCCCTCTAAATGACGCCAGAAACCGGGGCGAAGGCATACCCGGCCTGACGGACTCGGTCTCGCGCTTATGCAGCGAGAGCGAAGTCGGTGCGCTTAGCGTTGGCACCTATAGGTTGCGAAGAGCGTTTACGAGATAACTTCGCCTCCTCGACCCGCTTCTCACAATCTCAAATCGACGTGTCGAAACCGATCGGCCCCTTGGTACACGACGCGCACGCCCGCAAGTATTTGGGCACGCATTCTCGTGTCGGGTCTCACCTCACACACTGTGGAATTATCAATCTGGTCGCAGCCACTCAGGCGCTGTGACACGTACCCGGCGATGCCGGGCCTTACAGAATATCACCCTTGTGGGCGACCGGGCAAGCGCAGCTTGCGATCCTCGCGCACTATGCCCTCGCGCGGCACCTACTCGCGCAATCTCAAGCCGACATCTTCAGCAGCATCTCGGCGGCACGGTTCGAGAACCCCCACTCGTTGTCGTACCACGTCACCACCTTGATGTGCTTGCCCTGAATCTGGGTGAGCTCTGAGTCGAAGATCGACGAATGCGGGTTGCCGACAATGTCAGAGGACACAAGCGGCTCGTCTGAAAACTCGAGCACGCCACTCAGGTGGCCCCCTGCGGCCGCCCGGTAGGCCTCAATCACCTGCTCACGGGTCACCTCGTCGTTCACTTCTGCATTCAGTTCGACGATCGATCCGACCGGCACCGGCACTCGAATCGACGTGCCCGACAGCTTGCCGTCAAGCTTCGGCAGCACCAACCCGATCGCCTTTGCCGCGCCCGTCGACGGCGGTACGATATTCAACGCAGCAGCTCGGGCACGCCGCTTATCTTTGTGTGGGCCATCGATCAGGTTCTGATCTTGCGTGTAGGCATGCACTGTCGTCATAAATCCCTGGCGAATGCCAGCGAGATCGTCGAGCACCTTCGCGAGCGGCGCGAACGCGTTGGTCGTACACGACGCATTCGACACGATAAAGTGCTGCGCCGGGTCGTACAGGTCGTCGTTGACGCCGATCACGACAGTCAGGTCTGCATCGGTCGCTGGCGCGCTCACCAGCACTCGCGTCGCCCCAGCATCGATGTGCTTGCGCGCATCTTGTGCTTTCGTGAAGCGGCCCGTTGACTCGAGCTCCGCGTCGACGCCGAGTTCTGCCCATGGCAACTGTGACGGGTCAGGCTCAGCGAGTACTCGTATACGGCGCTCGTCAACACGCAGTTCACCGTCGGCATACGAGATGTTGCGGCGCAGTCGCCCGTAGACGCTGTCCCATTCGAGCAGGTGCGCGAGGGTCTCGCCATCGGTGAGATCGTTCACGGCGACAACGTCGATGTCGAGATCGCGTTCAAGAATGGCACGCAACACCCCGCGACCGATGCGACCAAAACCATTAATTGCGATGCGATGAGCCATGAGTCTCTTTCTGCTGTTCACTGGAAGAAGCAACTACTTTCTTCAAGTCTGGTGTGCGAAGGTAAACTTTTCCAGTGGCATGAATGCCGATATCCGCAAGGATCGCGCCAAGCCGCACTTACTCGCCCCTCGTAAACGCCATTCGGTACTCACTTGGGGTGGTTCCAAGTACTCGACGAAAATGCAGGCGCAGGTTGGCACCCGTGCCAAGACCTACGGAAGCTGCAATGTCTTCAATGCTCTGCTGGGTGTGTTCAAGCAGCTCGCGCGCAAGATCAAGACGTGCACGCATCACCCAGCGCATGGGCGTATAACCAGTTTCTTCAACGAATATTCGTGAAAACGTACGCGGCGATACTGCCGCCTGACCCGCAAGCCTCGCGATCGTCAAACTCTCGCCAAGGTGTTCGAGGGCCCAAGCGCGCGTTGCTGAAAATCTCTCACCTCTCGCAGTTGGCACGCTGCGGGGCACAAACTGCGCTTGGCCACCACTGCGGTATGGAGCAGCAACCAGGCGCCTTGCCGCATGGTTGGCAGCGGCGAGGCCGAGGTCTGCGCGCAAAATATGCAGACAGAGATCTATACCTGATGCTGCGCCGGCCGAAGTTAAGACTTGGCCTTCGTCCACAAACAGCACTCTTTCGTTGACATCAACATCAGCATATTTCTCCGAGAAGACCTTGGTGTAATGCCAGTGGGTGGTTGCCCGCTTACCATCGAGCAAGCCGGTCGCCGCCAGCGCGAACGCACCAGTAGAGATTGCAGCTATTCGCGCTCCCCGCTCATGGGCACGACGCAGCGCCGCGATCAGGCGTTTATCAGGGCTCGTCGTGTCTGGCCGCAAATAGCCGGGAATGAACACCAGGTCGGCGCCGTCGACTACCTCAAGCCCCTGCTGCACATGATAGGAAATGCCGTCTGCGCCTGACACCAGACCAGGCTGCACCCCACACACCCTCACTGAATAGGGCATACTCGACCGAGGAGTAAATACCTGCGCGGGTATACCAACGTCGAGTGGTTTCGCTCCTTCAAGCACCACAACCGCAACCTTCTTCACACTGTCAGACTAGTCGCGCTCGGAAACCAGCGGTGCACCCGCAGCACGCACCAATTCCGCTCGAATCCGTGCTCGCTCAGCAGTAGTCTGATTCGCATGACGACCCGCCACACGTTCGCACGCATTGATCTCGGCACGATGTTGCTCGTGGCGAAGGGCAGCCGACTGAGCGGCGCCTACTTCGAGGGGCACGTGCACCCGCCCCAGGCTGACCTGATCGGTGAGCCAGTGGCAGAACATGATGACCAGGTGCTCGTCCAGGCTGCTCGCGAGTTGCGTGAATACCTGGTGGGCGAGCGTCAGCAATTCGACATTGCAGTGCATACCGCCGGCGACCCATTTTCAGAGCAGGTCTGGAGTCAGTTGCGACGAATCCCCTTCGGAACGACCACCACCTACGGTGCCATCGCAACAGGACTCGGCAACCCCGGTTTGGCTCAGCGGGTTGGTCAGGCCGTCGGCCGCAACCCCATCATGATTGTGGTGCCCTGCCATCGGGTGCTGGGCGCGGACGGAAGCCTGACGGGCTATGCGGGTGGGCTTGAACGCAAACGAAAGCTGCTGGCGCTCGAAGAACCTCCTCCCGCCCACGCGGGCCGCCTCTTCTGAACAGCACCGCTCACGCAGATAGGCTGTGAGACACGACTGAGGTTTTATTGAAAGGGCACCCGATTGAGCACTGCAGCTGTACGTGAGCATCTGATCGCTCGGGGGTGGCAGGGTGAGATTCTCGAGTTCGATGAGTCAAGCGCCACGGTTGAGCTTGCCGCTGCGAAGGTCGGCACGATCCCAGCAAGAATTGCGAAGACAATCAGCTTCTATGACCCAGACGAACCAGAACAGAGCCTGCTGATCGTGACTGCTGGTGACGCAAAAGTGCACAGCGGCGACTTCAAGCGGCGTTTTGGCGGCAAAGCCCGCATGCTGCGAGGCGACGACGTCGAGTCGTTCACAGGTCATCCGGTCGGCGGCGTCTGCCCGTTCGCCAACCCCACCGGCACCCGAGTGTTTCTCGACGAGTCACTTCGCCGTTTTGACACCGTGTTTCCGGCCGCAGGCACCATCACCTCTGCGGTGCAACTCACCCTCAGTGACCTTGAACAACTGAGCGCCGCCGCGGGGTGGGTCGACATTTGCTCAGCGTGGCGCGAAGACGCACAATGAGCACACAATTGTCGACGCGGCATTTGCTTCGAACCGCATGGCACACCTTTCGACGCGCGTGGCTGCCGGTTGTCGCGACGCAGCTGGGGTTGAGCCTGATTCAACTTATCGTGGTCAGCCCCCTCATCGCCTGGCTATTCAAAGAAGCGCTGCGCGCCAACGGCATGCTCGCGCTCGACTTTGGCGCACTGCATTTCACCAGCGGCATCGGCATGTCGTTTGCCCTCTTGGTCGTCATTCTCATGCTGGTGTTTTGGATCGGCGCGTTACGATTCGTCGTTCTCGTGCAGATGCTTCATCTCTCGCAAACCGGCAGTCCGCTCACCGCGCGCTCAGTCATGCAGCGCTGTGTCGCAGTGGCAAAGAAGCTCATACGACCCTCGTCGGCACCTCTGTTCTGGTATTTGTTCTTCATTCTGCCGCTCAGCGGCTTCGGCTTTGTGTCAGTGCTCTCACAGGGAATCGCCGTGCCCTCCTTCATCTCGGGTGAACTCCTCAAAAGCCAGGTGAACGCCACGATTTGGGTGGTGTTCTTACTCAGCATGGCGTTCTTAAACCTGCGGTTTGCAGCGAGTCTGCCCATCTTCACCCTCACCGCTGCGACCGGCGGTCGCGCCATGCGACTCAGCTGGAAACTCACACGGGGCTGGGCATCGGTGAAGTTGCTGATTGCTGCGTTCGTCCTACTTGTTGCGGCCTCTGCCATTACGCTCGTGCTCGTTGCCGTGACCATTGTGCCGACCGCAATCACAGACGACGCGGCGCCCGCGGCCTCACCAGTCGTAGCCGCCTTCAGTCTTGGTGCAGCGCACCTGCTCGGTATGGCGCTCACCTCAGTCATCACTGCACTGTTCACCGCCCTGCTGCTCGCACTCGTGCAGCAGCGCGGACAACTATTGCCCGAAGCGGTGCTGGCCACTGCGGGTGCGGGCGCTCCTCGTGACAAGCTGGCAGGGCCGCACCACACCTCTGCAGAACCGCCGCGCAAAACCGCTCTTACCGCGCTCGTTGCTGCCGGTGTCGTCGTCGCAGCAGGTCTCGGCGCCTCGCACATCGGCACAATGCAGCAGCTCTCACAACACCCACAGACGCTCTCTATCGGGCATCGAGGGTTTAGTGGTGGCGGCGCCGAGAACACCATTGAGGGGCTCGAAGCCGCGGCCGCAGCTGGGGCCGACATGGTCGAGATCGATGTCATGCAAACAGCTGACGCCAAATTTGTGGTCATGCACGACGCAAATCTGTCGCGGCTCGCGGGCCTCGACGCGAACGTCAAAGATCTGACACTCGCCGAGCTGACGCAGATCACGGTGCGTGACCTCGCTGGGCACGAGGGCAAAATACCGACGCTCGAGCAATACGTGCGGCGCGCGGCCGAACTCGAGATGCCCTTGCTGATCGAAATCAAACTTGGCGGCCTTGACACAGCAGATTTCGTGTCGCTGCTCGTCGACGAACTTGAAGCCCTCGACGCCATGCAGAACAACATCTTTCACTCCCTCGACCGCCCGAGCGTCGACCAGCTCAAAGCGCTGCGCCCTGACGCCACGGTGGGCTACATTCTGGCGTTCGCCGCGGTTGATGTGCCAGACACAGTCGCCGACTTTGTGGTGATCGAAGAGTGGTCAGCCACCCAGAAGATGCAAGATGCCGCCGCACGCAAGGGCCTGGGCTTTTTCAGTTGGACGGTGAACGACGAAGCAGGCATGCACGAGCTGCTGCGTCGCAATGCGCACGGCATCATTACTGACCACCCAGACAAGGTGACCGCAGCAAGGTCTGACATGCAGTCCGAGACGGGCCTAGCAGACACACTCATCGACGCACTCACTCGCTTCGTGGTGGTGTTCTAGCGCTGGAGTATTCTCGCGCAGCGCAGCGCAGGTCTACGTTCGCAGCGATTCAAATGCCGGTGTTTGCCAGTGCCCGGGACGTGCAAACACGGCAGTGTCAATCTGCAGTGAGCTGCCACTATTCGTGCCGCGGGTTGTGTCGTTCGCGTCGTTCACGTCGTTCACGCTACTCGCCCTACTCGCGCTACTCGCATTCCCCGCGCTCTCGACCAGACAGTACAAGAGCGAGAGTGTGTCATAGCCGTGCACCCGGTTATCGCGAATAATGGCTCGATCGTCGTCAGCCGACAGCTGCGCGCTCTTCGCCAATTGTTCAACCCAGCGTTCGCGCCAGAGCCGCTCAGGCAGTCCGGCAAGCGCCCGAAATTCAGGCAACCACATCGCGATGCGCGGGGTTCGCACGGCATCGTCGACATCGTGATGCGCGATCATGTGCACTCCCGGCTCGAGCTCAATGCGCCTGATCGTCTGACCGTCGAAGCTGGTGACGCTCGCACGCTGGCCACTGATCGAGACAAGATTGAAATTCGCGGTTCGTGGCGACTCACCCACTCCCCTGCCAATGACCTCATCGAGCACCAACATTCCCCGCGATGCCACCTGATTCGGCCCCTGTGGGAGCGCTACCGAGGTGGGCTCGGCGCGGTTCAGCAGCAACGCGATCGTTCCCGTGGCCTTGTTCGCGGCCAGCCACGCACCACCGGCGACCCTGTCACGCACACCAACCACATCAGGCAGCTCGGGCCACCATGCACCGGGAACGTCCCAGGCACGCGCAGGATGTTCGTCGCGCACCGCCAACAGGCGCACGCTCGCGCTCGAGTCTTCGGGCACTTCGATGACAGCAGTACACACGTGGCAACTCCTCTGTGGCAGTATGAAGCTCATGAACATCGTAGTCGGAGTGAGCGGCGGCATCGCCGCATACAAGGCAGTCGCACTTGTCAGACTGTTTGCAGAAGCCGGTCACGAAGTGCGGGTGGTACCGACCAAAAGCGCACTGAATTTTGTGGGGAAGGTGACGTGGGAGGCGATCAGCGGCCACCCGGTGACCCACGAGGTATACAGCAACACCTCAGAGGTGCTGCACGTTCGGTTAGGGCAGCAAGCTGATGCCGTTGTCATCGCGCCGGCCACGGCAAACACGATCGCCAAGCTCGCAGGCGGCCTCGCCGATGATTTGCTCGGCAACACGGCCCTCACTACTCATGGGCCCCTGTTCATTGCACCCGCGATGCACACTGAGATGTGGCAACACCCGGCGACCCAACACAATATCGAGGTGCTGCAACAGCGCGGCGCAACCATCATCGGGCCTGAGTCTGGTCGGCTCACGGGCACCGACACCGGCCCCGGCCGAATGAGCGAGCCGCAGCAAATTCTTGACGCGGTGATGGCACAGCTGAATGG
>JAAZHL010000286.1 GCA_012510755.1 Leucobacter sp. | reverse complement strand
CTGCACGGTGGTCTGTGGCATGCCTACGCTGACCACCGCATAGCCACCACTGGTGCGCTCATCGGCCTGGTGATCGATGGCGTTGAGATCGACGACATCGGCAGCACCTCAAAAACTCTGCCCCAGTTCGTCGAACTGTGGCACCGCATGCTCGGGTTGCCCGCAAGCGCCGGTGGCGCGCTCGACGATGTGAACGGCACCGTCGCAGGCGGCAGTCACACGAACGACTGGCTCACAACGGGCGGGCTGCTCGACGGGCTCGGTGAGGGGCGCCTGTCCATATGAGCTGGCTGCCGGTCGACGACGACGAGCTCGACGGTCCCTACGCCGAATATGCGGACCATTCAGTGCGTGCTCGCCCGAATCCGAAAGCGAACCGGCCGCGCACCAAGCGCCGTCCAGAGCACGCCGACGCGATCATCGGCATCGTCACTGCAGTCGACCGTGGCAGGTATACGGTGCTCGTGCCGCAGGGAGCTGACCCCCTCGATGAGCGCGAGCGTCAAGTGGTCGCCGCACGCGCCCGTGAGTTGCGCGGCACGGCAATCGTGATCGGTGATCGTGCACAACTGGTCGGTGACGTGTCAGGTGCTGAAGGTTCTCTGGCGCGCATCGTCTCGATCAGCGAGCGCCGCACCGTGCTGCGTCGCAGCGCTGACGACAGCGACCGCGTCGAACGGGTGATGGTGGCAAACGCCGACCAAATGCTCATCGTTGTTGCCGCCACGAACCCCGAACCGCGGGTACGGCTCGTCGACCGCTACCTGGTGGCTGCTTACGATGCGGGTATCGAACCGCTAATCTGCGTGACGAAGGTCGACCAGGCCGACCCCGACGAGTTTCTCGCAAACTTTCAGGCCCTCGACGTTCCCATCTTTCGATCGGCACCAGGCGTTGAGCCGATTGCTGCGATTCGTGAGGCGCTCGCAGGCAAGACCACGGTGTTTGTCGGCCATTCAGGAGTCGGCAAGTCGACACTCATCAATGTGCTCGTACCGGGTGCCGGTCGGGCCACTGGTCACGTCAATGTGGTGACGGGCCGCGGACGCCACACCTCGTCTTCGTCGGTCGCCTACCGAGCCGAGACGCCGCGTTGCGCAAATGGCACGTACGGCTGGGTGATTGACACCCCGGGTGTGCGATCGTTCGGGCTCGGCCATGTCACGAGCGAAAGTGTGTTGCGGGGCTTCACCGACCTCGCACCAATTCTCGATGAGTGCCCCCGCGGGTGCACCCACCTTGCAGGCGCTCCCGACTGCGAGCTCGATGCCGCGATTGCCGATGGACGTCTCTCAGATACCGGCGAGCGGCGCGTCGAGTCGCTACGCAGGCTGCTGGGCTAGGCTCAATGCCCATGACCACTCGCGTGACACTTGAGCCAGGCCAGCAGGCACCAAATTTCTCACTCGAAGATCAGCGGGGTGACACAGTTTCTCTCGAGTCGTTGCGCGGCTCGCACGTCATTCTCTTTGCCTACCCGGCGGCCATGACCCCCGGCTGCACCACAGAAGCCTGCGACTTTCGTGACGCAATCGAGCCGCTGCAGGCAGCCGGCTACCAGGTCATTGGTCTGTCACCTGACACCACCGACAAGCTCGCGAAGTTCGCCGAACGAGACAGCCTCAGCTACCCGCTGCTGAGCGACCCAGATCGGTCAACGCTCGTGGCGTACGGGGCCTTCGGCGAGAAGAACAACTACGGCAGAATCGTGCAGGGCGTCATTCGCTCGACCTTCGTCATTGATCCCGAAGGCAAGATCGCACACGCGCTCTACAACGTGAAGGCGACCGGTCACGTGGCCCGCGTCAAAAAACTGCTCGGGGTGTAACTGCTCGGTGTGTAACTGCCCGGCGCTGTAGCAGCTCAGGGCACTACGCAGCTCAGGGCACTACTCGGCTCAGCGCACTACTCGTCGAGCGTCGCTGCTGCCCCACTGGCGACGACCGGCCGTGCGGCCAACGCGGCAAAGAACCCGACGAGTGCAAGCACCACCAGCGCCCACCCGAGTCTTGCGTCAGCGAGACCGAGTTGCAAGATGCCGGTTGCCGCAGCAAAAATCAGCACGTGTATGGTGATCGCCGAAGCGCGCACCCAGCTTGCCCGCACGCGCAACGACGCAGCAAAAGTCACCCCCACCCACACCAGCGACAGCACCGCTGCGAGAAAGATGCTGAGCCGCTGGCCCATCGGCTCATCGCCCGCGGCGAGCATGCCGCCTGTCATCGACACGAGCAACACCAACCCGCCACACACTTCGATCGCGAGCACGAGCAGCAACACACCCCACGCGCGCTTTGCGCGACCATTCACCCCAGGTGAACTCGACATTTCAGGCACCTTTCAGCCAGGTTAAGAAATAACTCTTGTATAACTGCCCTATTCATGGAAGCATATATCTGTAGAGTTTCGCGCACGTCGTGGTGGGCACTCTGAGTCCCGTACGACACATCGACGCGCGATCAGGCACCCAGCCAATACTTTTGCTCGCGCGCAAAACCCAAGGAGGAACCATGGATTGGCGTGAGCAGGCAGCGTGTCTGACCGTTGACCCCGAACTGTTTTTTCCGGTCGGCAACACCGGCCCCGCAGTTGACCAGATCGAACGCGCCAAGGCTGTGTGCGCGCGATGCAAGGTCACCGAAATGTGCCTGCAGTACGCCATGGACACCGGCCAGGACTCTGGCGTGTGGGGCGGTCTGAGCGAAGACGAGCGTCGCGCACTCAAGCGTCGCGCAGCTCGTGCACGACGCGCCAGCTAATTCCTTCACTCCTTTGTCACAAAGGATCAAAGATACCCGGGCCTTTCGGCCCGGGTATCTTTTGTTTGTCATCGAACTTGTCGAGACACCCTGCTAGCGAGATACCCCGCTAGCAGGACGCCCCGTTAGTCAGTGCCCGAGTCAAAGGCAGCACCAAGACCCAACTCATCGGCGTCTTCGTCAATGCCGACAACCGCTTCTGCAATCTCTTCAGCGCCGCCCTTTTCAAGCTCGCCCACCAGCGCAGCAGTCGCCCCACCAACGAGACCCAGCGCCGCATACTGCTCGAGCCGCTGCCGTGAATCTGCGATGTCAAGGTTGCGCATGGCG
>JAAZHL010000285.1 GCA_012510755.1 Leucobacter sp. | reverse complement strand
CCGCCACGTCTTTCGCGCCGAGCTCAAGCAGGGCCCTGAGCGCGGCACCGGCCTGCCGCTTCGACCGCTTCTCGAAGTACCTGCCGGCGAGCAGGAACATGGTGACGCCCGCCGCGACCTCAAGGTAGATGTTGCCGGCTCCGTCGCTGTGCTGCATGCTGAAGTCGAAGCCGTGGGTCATGCCCGGTTCGCCCGCGTGCCCAAAGAAGAGCGCATAGAGCGACCAGAGAAACGCTGAGCCGGTGCCCACAGACACCAGGGTGTCCATGGTGACACTGCCGTGTTTGAGGTTGACCCAGGTCGCCTTGTGGAAGGGCCAGGCTGCCCACACGATGACGGGGGCGGTGAGCGTGAGCGAGAGCCACTGCCAATAGTTGAACTGCAGCGCCGGAATCATCGCCATCGCAATCACCGGCACCGACAACCAAATCGAACCAATGAGCCGCTGCCGCAGCGCCACGAGCTCGGGGTCCTCCGCGGTTGCGTGCGATGAAGGTGCGGTTGCGTCGCCGGCGGTGCGGGTGGCGGCCTCGCGGGGGGCACCGGCCGCTGGGTAGGCGGCAGGCCGCAGCTTCGCGGTGTACCCAGTCTTTTCTACCTCGGCGATCAGCAACTCGGCGTCGACGCCGTCAGGCGCCGTCACCCGTGCTTTCTCGGTCGCGTAGTTCACGGTCGCCTCGACGCCATCAAGCTTGTTGAGCTTTTTCTCGACGCGCGTCGCACACGACGCGCAGGTCATGCCGCCGATCTCGAGTTCAATGCTGTGCGTCATGGTGCAGTGGGTCTCTTTCGGTGTCTTGGTGGGTCGTGCGAGGGCTGGAGGTGGTCGGCGAGTGGCCCGCGGTCTAGGCGCGCACGGCCGAGTACCCTGCTTCATCGACTGCCGCGATGACGAGAGCGTCATCAACGGCGCTGTCTTCGGTCGTGACGACGAGCTTGCCGGTCTCGCGGCTGACTTCGAGGCCAGTGACTCCCGCGATTTGTTCGACTTCTTCACGAATGTGCTTTTCGCAGTTTGCGCAGGTCATTCCGGTGACGGTGTAGGTCGTGGTGTGCATGTCGGCTCCTTGGTGCGGGGTGTTGAGGGGCAGTGTGGTGGGGCGAGGATCACGCATCCGATCCTCTTCTATACCCCCAGGGGGTATGTCTCTCTATAGTAACCTTACGCCCACTCGCACTATTCCCACAATATGTTGCGAGCTTTGGTGCGATACGTTCGATGCATGAATTCGCCCCGACTGAGTGTCGCCTTCGTTGTCTTGCACACCTCCCCGCTCGACGAACCAGGCACTAAAGACGCTGGCGGCATGAATGTCGTCGTGCGCGCACAGGCCGCAGAACTCGCCCGCCTCGGCCACGAGGTGCAGCTCATTACACGACGCACCTCACCGCAGCAGGCCGCCGAAGTGACGCTCGAACCGCGCCTCACCGTGTTTCACCTCGACGCGGGGCCCGCACAGGTGCTCGCGAAGGGTGAGCATGAGCCACTGATTGCGCCGTTTGGCGACGCACTGCGGGCCCACCTCGCAGCGCACCCCGCAGACCTCGTGCACGCGGAACACTGGTATTCGGGGCTCGCCGCCTTGCCCGTCGCTCGTGAGCTCGGCGTGCCACTGGTGCAAAGCTTTCACTCGATTGCCGCGGCCGCTGGCACCCCGCTTGCTGATGGTGAGCGCGCCGAAGCCCCGGGGCGCCTCGCGGGTGAGCAGCAGCTCGCGCGGGACGCAGACCTCGTGGTGGTGGTGAGCCGGTCAGAGGCACAGACCGTTGCGACCCGGCTCGGCGGTGACCCTGCGCGCGTGCGCGTGGTTGAGCCCGGCGTTGACACTGAGCTGTTTCGCCCGTGCGCGGGCGCGGAGTGCGCAGAGCGCGCCGCATGGCTCGCGAGCGGCGGCCGCCCCGAAGTGGTCGTTGCGGGGCGGCTCGACCCGCTCAAGAGATTTGATCTCGCGATCGCTGCCATCGCGGCGATCGAGCCCGAACGGCGACCTGCGCTGCGCATCGTGGGCGCCCCGCCGCCCTCGGGTGATGAGTACGCGCGCAGCCTCCACGAAGCTGTCGCCGCAGCCGGCATGCTGTCGACGACCTCGTTCGACGGTGCCCTGCGCCGATCGGAGCTTGCTGAGCGCATTCGGCGATCCTCGCTCGTGCTCATACCTTCGCACTCAGAAACATTCGGACTCGTCGCGCTCGAAGCCGCCGCGTCGGGGGTTCCTGTCATCGCGAGTGCCACCGGCGGCCTACTCGAAGCCGTCGTCGACGGTGAGACCGGGCTGCTGATTGCGAGCGATAACCCGCACGAATGGGCCGCGGCGATCGAGCGCGTGCTGACTGATGATGCTCTGGCGTCGCGTCTTGGGCGAGCCGCGCGGGTGCATGCGCTCGCACACGGCTGGGCAGGGTCGGCCGCAAAGCTGCTTGCCGCCTATCGTGAGGTGCTTTCCGCCTGACAGTACGTACCCGCTGCCCTTCCTGCGTTGCCTGCGTGCCGCCGGGGCCTTGGGAAGCAGGGTGACCAGAGGGCCTAGCTGACCAGTTGTTCGGCGAGCTGCAGCAGCTGAATCTCGCTACCCGCCCGCCCGATCAGCTGCACCCCGCGCGGCAGCCCCGCGGCATCGGCGCCGCTAGGTGCGGTGATCGCGGGCAGACCGACCACGTTGACGAGTGAGGTCTGCGGAGCCCAGTCGCACTGCAACTCATAGTCGCCGGCGGGGCCGCGCGACCAGAACTCCCCGATGGCGGGGGCGATGTGCGCAAGCGCGGGGGTGAGCACCACGTCGTAATGGGCCCACTGCGAGCGGGCTCTGCGTGCGAACTCGCGCAGGTCGACAATGGCTCGCATCACCCGTTCGGGACTGGCCTCGCGTGCCCGCGTGAGAAACCACGCCGCGAGTTCGCTGAGCTGCGCTTCGGCACCCTTGGCAAACTCAATGCGGGTGAGTGCCTGAGTCCACACGGTGGTAAAGGCCTCGCCGTAGATGCCACCGTAGTCAAATGTGGCGGCCTCGACGGTGTGCCCGGCAGCGGTGAGTGTGGCGACTGCGCGCCGAACCGCAGTGCGTGCGTCGTCATCGAATTTCGTCGGTAGCTGCGGTTCGAAGGGTGAGGCGAAGCTTACGCCAACGCGCAGGGCAGGCAGACCGCTTGCGCGCTCGACTGCGCGCAGCGCGGGCTCATCGGCGGCGCCCATCACCGCGTCGAAGAAGAGCGCTGCGTCGCGCGCCGTGCGCGCCATCGGGCCAGACACCGCCATGCGCGGGGTGCCGGCTTCGTCCACCAAACCCAGCAGGCGATCGGCGGGCACGGTGCCGCGGCCGGGCTTCAGCCCGACGAGCCCGCACGCCGCCGAGGGAATGCGAATCGAGCCGCCAGCGTCACTGCCAATGGCTGCCGCGATCACGCCAGCAGCAATGGCCCCGGCGGTGCCGCCGCTTGAGCCGCCCGCGGTGCGGGCGGGGTCGAAGGGATTGCGAGCCGGTGGGGCCACGAGGTTCTCGCTGTAGCCCGCGATGCCGAACTCGGGCACCTGGGTCTTGCCTATGCACACGGCGCCCGCCAGGCGCACGTCTGCCGCGATGGGGTCATCGGCTTTTGCGGTGAGGTGCGGCACGGCGGCGCTGCCGTGGGTGGTGGTGAACCCCGCCACTTGCACGAGATCTTTGTGGGCGGTCGGCAGGCCGAGCAGCGGGGGCAGCGTGTGTCGTTCGCTCGCGGGAGTCTGGGCGATCAGGCGGTCTGCGGCGGCGGCATCGTGCAGCGCAAGGTCGTGGTTGGTGCTGACAAATGCGCCGAGGTCGCGGGTCGCCTCGAGTCGCTCGAGGGCGTGAACCGTGAGCTCCCGTGCGGTGACGTCTCCCCGCCGCAGGGCTTCGCGCTGCTCCAGGGCAGTGCCCGGGTATTCGCCGACGGTACTCACGTCTCCACTCTACGGCTCGAGCCCGGGCGTGAGCGGGTGCGAGGGTGCTCGCGAGGGTGAAGAGGGAGGGGCGCGGGCGATCCTTGTTGCGAATCATTCCCGCGAACCGTGTATAGTGATAGTCGT
>JAAZHL010000284.1 GCA_012510755.1 Leucobacter sp. | reverse complement strand
TTGCAGACCGCTACGTGCAAGACCGTTTCTTGCCCGACAAGGCGATCGACCTGATCGACGAAGCTGGTGCCCGTCTGCGCTTGTCGATCCTTTCGAGCCCGCCCGAGCTGCGTGCGTTCGACGAAAAGATCGCGGTCGTTCGCGCAGAAAAAGAACAGGCTATCGAAGACCAAGACTTCGAGCTGGCGGCTGCGAAGCGCGACGAAGAGAAGAAGCTGATCGGCGAGCGGCTGCGCCTTGAAAAGCAGTGGCGCAAGGGCGACGTCGAAACTACCGCAGAGGTAGACGAAGGTCTCATTGCAGAGGTGCTCGCTCAGGCGACCGGCATTCCGGTTTTCAAGCTCACCGAAGAAGAGACTGCCCGTCTGCGGTTCATGGAAGAGGCACTGCACCAGCGTGTCATCGGCCAGAACGAAGCAATCGCGGCGCTCGCGAAGACCATTCGCCGTCAGCGTGCCGGGCTCAAAGACCCGAAGCGCCCAAGCGGTTCGTTCATCTTCGCCGGACCGACCGGTGTCGGCAAGACCGAGCTCGCCAAGGCGCTCGCCGAGTTCTTGTTTGATGATGAAGATGCGCTCATCTCGCTCGACATGAGTGAGTACGGTGAGAAGCACACGGTGTCGCGCCTGTTCGGTGCGCCCCCCGGGTTTGTCGGCTTCGAAGACGGCGGTCAGCTCACCGAGAAGGTGCGCCGCAAGCCGTTCTCAGTGGTGCTGTTCGACGAGATCGAGAAGGCCCACCCCGACATCTTCAACTCGTTGCTACAGGTGCTCGAAGAGGGGCGTCTGACCGACGGTCAGGGGCGCGTCGTCGACTTCAAGAACACCGTCATCATCATGACGACCAACCTCGGTTCGTCGGCGATTGCGGGCGGCCCGGTTGGGTTCCAGGTCGAGGGCGATAGCGCTGTCGGCTACGAGATGATGAAGGGCAAAGTCAACGAAGAGCTCAAGAAGCACTTCAAGCCTGAGTTCTTGAACCGTGTCGATGACACTATTGTCTTCCCGCAGCTGTCGAAGCCAGAGTTGCTGCAAATTGTCGACTTGTTCGTCAAGCGTCTCGCCGATCGCCTGCTCGACCGCGACATTCGCATCGAGATCTCGCAAGCGGCACGCGAACGCCTCAGCGAGATTGGCTACGACCCGACACTTGGGGCGCGCCCGTTGCGTCGTGCGATGCAAAGTGAGATCGAGGATCGCCTGTCCGAGCGCATTCTCAACGCAGAATTGCTGGCTGGCGACCTGGTGCAGGTTGACTTTGTTGATGGTGAGTTCACGTTCGTCTCAGAGGGTGCAGATCGCTCGTCTTCGGGCGAATCAGCGGCTGCTGCGGCTGCAGCCGTGATATCGGCAGCACAAACGAACGAGTAATTCGACCGCGCTTTGCTGGTGTCGCTTGGTTGGCGGTAGGCGGTGAGCGGTCGGTGAGTGCCGCTTTACGGCCGATGAGGAACTAAATACACGGAATGGGCCTGGCGAGAGTCGGGCCCATTCTGCTATTATGTATAGTCTGTCCGCGCTCGAGCGTGGAGTGGTCAGCTCAGTTGCCCGGTTCGAAACAAACTGCAAATTCGTAGGTGTTTCGGGGGCAATGTAGGTCCGAGGCTTGAAACCTTCAGCACAACTCACTGTTGATGCCCGAAGGAGGCCTTCAACCATGTCTTTTGATACCTCGCCGAATACCGCGAACATCACGGTGTCTGACCATGCGACGCGCGATATCGGTTCCGACGCTAGGAGCGAGCAGCCTGTACGTTCGCCCCGCCGCTGGTGGGTGCTCTTTGTTGTCGCGATGACGCAACTTGTCGTGGTGCTTGACGGCACGATCGTCAACATCGCCTTGCCCAACGCCCAACTTGAGCTTGGACTGACCGATATCCAACGACAGTGGATGGTCACGGCATACGCCCTAGTGTTTGGTGCGTTGCTCTTGCTCGGCGGTCGCATCGCAGACACCTGGGGACGAAAGAAGTCGTTCATGCTGGGCATGGTTGGTTTCGGCTTGGCCTCACTCTATGGCGGCGTAGCGCAGAACGCTTTCGACCTCATTCTCGCTCGAGGCCTGCAAAGCCTCTTTGCGGCAC
>JAAZHL010000283.1 GCA_012510755.1 Leucobacter sp. | reverse complement strand
TCGCAACATGACGAGGCCAGGTTTGTTGCCGAAGAAATAGAAGAGCTGCACCGAGCTGGGCTTGCCTACGGTGACATTGCCGTGTTCTATCGTACGAACTCGCAGACGCGTGCCCTTGAAGAACTGCTGATACGCGGCGCTATTCCGTACCGCGTACTGGGCGGCACGAAGTTCTATGAGCGCGCAGAGATTAAAGACGCGATGGCTTATCTCACGAGCCTTGCAAACCCGTACGACCCGATCGCCTGGTCGCGGCTGATCGGGGTGCCCAAGCGCGGCATCGGGCCGATGGCTGAAGCTCACCTCGCAAACTTTCAAGAGGCCCAGGCGATTTCGTTTCATGCGGCGATGCTGCGTGCCGACGAAGTAAGCCTTGGCCCGAAGGTACGAGGCGAAGTGCAAAAACTCGGTGAACTGCTTGAGCGGGCGACGCTCTTAGCGACGAACTCTGCGCGTTCGGCAGAGAACCGTGTGGGCGCCGCTGAGCCAGGCGAAAACCCCTTCGGCGAAGAGAGTGGCAGCGAACCGCGGTTTGCCCCGGTCGCCGACGTCTTGAAGTTGATTCTCGATGAAACAGAAATGATCGACAAGCTGCGGGCCAAACGCGACCCGCAAGACGAAGCGCGTGCCGAGAACCTCGAAGAGCTCGTGTCAGTGGCCCGCGAGTTTGACGTGCGAAACCCTGGCGCTGGGTTGCTCGAGTTTCTGACCGAGGAGAGTTTGGTGGCCGCCGTCGACGAACTCGATGACGAGAGCGGCAACGTCTCGCTGATGACCCTGCACACGGCGAAGGGTCTCGAGTTCAACACGGTCTTCATCACGGGGGTCGAAGAGGGGCTCTTGCCGCACCAAATGTCGGTCGACGAGATTGGCGGTATTAGCGAAGAACGGCGTCTCATGTATGTGGGCATCACCCGTGCTCGCAAACAGCTCTACATCACGCTCGCGAGCACACGTTCGACCTTCGGTGATATTCAGGTCGCGATGCCCTCCCGCTTCTTGCAAGAAATCCCCGAAAGCCTCATCGAATGGCGGCAGTCGCCCGGTGACGTGACGAGTCGTGGCGGCACCGAATCCCGGGCGCTCAACGCTCCGAGAGGCGGCGGGTATGCGTCGCGAGGATCACGCCGCACCGTCGAATCGCCGGTCTCGTTTGGGTCGGTCGGCGGTGGGCGATCCTCGGCCGCCATCAGTGAACCCGCAAGCGGAGGCATGCAGTCTGCCCTCGACCAGTGGCGCGAACGCAAGCGGTTGGCCAAAGAGGCGCAGAAAGCTGGCGGCGGGTTTCCGAATATGGTGGGCGCTACGATCCGTGACAACGGCGACCTCGAACTGGTGCCGGGCGACCGGATTCGCCACGATGACTATGGCGAAGGTCGAGTGACTGGCGTGACTGGTGAAGGGTCGAAACGCATCGCCCATGCGGTGTTTGATTCAGTCGGCGAACGCAAGCTGCTCATTAAATTGTCACCAATCACAAAAGTCGACTGACCAACCAACAAAGTTGCGGTGATAGACTCATTCACTGGTCGATATTTCTCTCGACATCGAGACATTTCTGCCTCGGATCACCTGAATCCCAAGCAAAGGACAGTACGTGGATCTGTACGAGTACCAGGCACGCGATCTATTCGAAAGTTACGGAGTGCCGGTGCTCGCCGGCATCGTGGCTGACACCCCCGAAGAGGTGCGTGCGGCTGCTGAGAAGCTCGGCGGCGTGGTCGTAGTCAAGGCGCAGGTTAAGACCGGCGGTCGCGGCAAAGCTGGTGGCGTCAAGGTTGCGAAGAACCCTGACGAGGCCTATGAAGCTGCGAAGTCGATTCTTGGCCTGGACATCAAGGGTCACATCGTGAAGCGCGTGATGGTCGCTGCCGGTGCCGACATTAAAGAGGAGTTCTACTTCTCAGTGCTGCTCGACCGTGCCAATCGCTCATACCTCTCGCTGTGCAGCGTTGAAGGCGGCATGGAAATCGAGCAACTGGCAGTCGAGAAGCCAGAGGCGCTCGCGCGCATCGAGGTCGACCCGATTGCCGGTATCGACGCGGCGAAGGCTGAAGAGATCGCTCGCGCGGCGCGGTTCCCTGAAGAACTCATCGGCAAAGTGGTGCCGGTCATCGAGAAGCTCTACTCGGTGTACATCGGTGAAGATGCCACACTTGTCGAGGT
>JAAZHL010000282.1 GCA_012510755.1 Leucobacter sp. | reverse complement strand
GCGCAGAGCCCGCAGTTCCATAACTCAAATCGTACCTGATGCTCTTGATATCAAAATTATTTATAGCCATTTCAGTCATTTCGGGGCTTCTCAGCGGCCTAGCAACGACAGAAGATTGAGGCAGCCAACAGCGCTGTCTCGAATCAACGAAGCAGCGAACTACTGAACGATTGGAACTCACATGTTGCCCGTCACCAACCCGAACCCCGAGTTCAACATCACCCGCGCAAGCCACGTCACCATGGGCGTGACCGACCTCGAGAAGAGCCGCGACTTCTACCGCGACATCGTCGGGCTCGTCGTCACTGAAGAAACCAGTGACACCGTCTACCTGCGTGGCCTCGAAGAAGCCGCACACCACAGCCTCGTGCTCGAACGCAGCGACGTTGCAAAGGCGCACCGCGTTGGTCTGCGCGTGCGCACTGCCGACGACATCACCGCCGCCGAAAAGTTTTTCAAGGCCGCTAACATCGACTTTCAGCGCGTCGAGCGCGACCACCAGGGCCCGACCCTGCAGTTTCGTGACCCCGTCGGCACGCTCATGGAGTTCACGAGCGAAATGGACGTGGTCGAGCGCAAGATGCAGCGCTTCAACGAATTCGTCGGCGGCGCGCCGCAGCGACTAGATCACTACCAGGTCGTCACTTACGACGTGCAGAAAGCCACCGATTTCTGGACCGGGCTCGGCATGCGCATGAGCGAATACACCGCCAAAGACGGCACCGACGAGCTGTGGGGCTCGTGGATGGAGGTCAAAGGCAACACCCACGACCTCGTCTTCACCAACGGACGCGGGCCCCGCCTGCACCACTTCGCTTTCGCCGTACCCGACGGGTCGTCGCTGCTGCACGCGGCAGACGTCGCCGGCGCGCTTGGTGCAGGCAACGAGATCGACCGCGGCCCCGGCCGTCACGGCATCTCGAACGCACTCTTTCTCTACCTGCGCGACCCCGACCAGCACCGCGTCGAGCTCTTCAACACGCACTACCAGTTCATCGACCTTGAGACTCCCCCGATTCGCTGGGACATCAGCGACCCGCGCCGCGCCCAACTGTGGGGCATGCCCGCGTCGAACCGCTGGTTCTTTGAGGCGAGCGAGTTTCCCGGCGAAGAGGTCAACGAGCCGCTGCTCACTGCGACTCCCGAGACGCTCGAGGCTTACCTCGGGCTGCACTAGTCGGGCTGCACTAGTCGGGGTGGCCTCGCGTGTCGGCGTGTAGCAGCCTGCGCTATTGGTCTACAACTAGCGCAGGCTGCACTAGCGGCGCGAGGGAATCGCTGCAATCACCACTGCGAGCAGCGCAACACCAGTCGCCGCGAGCAGCACAGTGGTGACGCCGCCGGCGAGCGGCAGTGCCGCTTCGACCGCTACGGACGCCAACAGCTGACCGGCCACGTTTGACATGCTAAGCAGCAACACGCCTGCGGTGCGCACGAGCAGCGCGGCCAACGCGATAAAGATCACTCCGAGCACACCGCCAAAGTAATACCAGGGCTCGGTCGGCCACACGGTCGGCCAGCCACTGGTGGTGACTGAAATGGCTGCAGCACCGATGAGCACGGCCGCACCCACAAGAAAACTCACGAAGGTGGCCGTCGTGGCGCTGTACGCGGCGGACCGCACCAAGCCGTTGACGGCAGACTGAAACGCCACTCCCGCACCGACAGCGACAGGCACGAGGATCAGCCAAATCTGACTCGTGAGCCCCGCAGGTGCGGCAAGATCAGCGTACACCGAGACCGCCACCGCGACGATCGCCAGGGCGGTGCCGATGAGGCGCTGGGCGGTCAGCCCGACGCGTCCACCTGGGCCAAGCCCAATGCGGTCGATCAGCAGCCCACCGAGCACCTGGCCGGCCACGATACCCACCGCGAACAGTGCCAGACCGAGCGTTGTCGCGATGAGTCCTTGAGAGAGCACGAAGAATGCTCCGAACAGTCCGCCAGTGAGGGCCCAGCGCGGCAAATGCCCCGAACGCACTTCTGCACGCACCCGCCTCAGGCCAGCTCGCGCACGTCCGCTCACGAGCAACGCCGCAGCAATGAGAATGAGGCCGCTGCCGAAAGACACTGCGGCAGTCACATACCCGTTGCCAAGTTCGTTGCTGAGACCGCCATTGATGCGCGACTGCACTGCGACCAATGCGCCTGCAATACCGCTGCCCAATAGGGCCAGCCACACGGGCAAGCGGGTCTTTGCTGAGGTCACCCGACCAACACTACCGCCGATCTCGCGTCGACCTTTCGGCGCTTTGCCCCGCATGCCACCCTGCGCGCGTCGAACTGCATCGTTGAACTATCTCGTCGCCCTGCGCCCCTCGCCCTGCGCCTCGCGTGTTGGCGAGAAATCGAGCACTCGCCCCCACAGATACCTCTGTTTGCCTCTGTTCCCTCCACGAAGGGGCAGTTAAGGTCACCTTTTTCAGAACAGGCAGCATCTACTGCCCATTTACGCCAGGATCGCGGCAGTAGCCGCACGGGCTCTGCCCGCTGAATGCGATGCATTCAACGCGTGGAGCCCCCCGCCGGACTCGAACCGGCCACCTGCGGTTTACAAGGCCGCTGCTCTACCAGATGAGCTAGGGAGGCGTGGGCGGCCGGTTTTCACCGGCCACCTGTAAGATCGTACCGCAGTTGTTGCTAGCTTGCGGCCTGCTCCTCGTTTTCTTCTGAATCTTCGCCCTCAAACTGTGACTTTAGCTTCAGAATGTACGCTTCAAGATCACCGTCGCGATTCGAAACCCACTGCTGACCATTGATGATCACCGTCGGAGTGCTCATGAGGCGTTGCGGCTGATCCTCTGGAATCAGCTGGCCGGTGCTCGGGTTCATCAGCTGGGCGCCTTCGGCAAGCCCAAGAATGCCCAGCTCTGACACCTGCTTGTAGTTTGCAGAGATGAACTTACCAAAGCGCTGATCTTTCACGCACTGACGCAAGTCAAGGTTTCCGTCAGCACCGACCGCTACGGCCTGCTCAACGCGCTGGTCGTCAGTGAGACCAGTCGACTGCTCTGAGGGCTGCGCTGCAGGGCTCAGCATACGGTTGTGCAACGCAAAAGCGAAGTCAGGCTGCTGCTCAACCACACAGGCCACCAGGTTCGCGGCACGGGTCGAGTACTTGGTGCCGAGCGACTGGCCATCGAGAAAGTTGATCGGGTAGACGGTGAGTGTGATGTCGCCGCTGCCCACATAGTTTTCGAGCATGGTGCCGTAAGTTTGCTCAAAGTTGCCACAGGCCGGGCACATGTAGTCAACGAAGACTGTGACGTCGATTGGGCCTTCGGTCCAGTCGGCGTCGCGTGCCTGACGCTCTTCACCGCTCTGCAGGGCCGCTGTCGGCACCACCTTCAGGTCTTCGGCAAAGGTGACCCCGCCAGAGACCATGTTGAGCGGGCCCGGGCCTGCAGGCTTCATGGTCTGCGTGATCACGAGCGCGACAACGGCCGCAATGGCCAGCACGCCGACCACGATGCCGCCTTGCAGCATAAGCCGGTTGCGCTTTTCGCGCTTCTTCTCGGCTTGCTGGGCAAGACGCGCCTGCTCGCGAGCAAGCTCGCGGCGCTCGTTCTTGGTAAGTTTCTGGTTCATTATGTCTCCATTCGTGCCCGTGCGGGCGCGCCTGAGTTCATGGCTTGACGCGGGGCAATCCCGTGCGCGTGCCGCTACTTCTTCTTACGACGTTGAGCTCGGTTTTGGGGCTGTGGGGCATCGCCTTCGACCTGCTGGCCGAAGGCTCCGCGCTGCGGCGGGGTTGCGGCGGCCTGCCGCGCGACAGGAGCGGCAGCAGCCGCGGCTGCCTGGGCCGACTTCTTGCCCTTTCCAGCAGCTGCCTTCGACTTCTGCGGGTTGCCCGAACGTGCGTTCGCCGCAGCACCACTGACCGCGGTGTGCCCTTCTTCGTCGGGTGCGGTGTAGCTCAGCGTCGACTCATCGATGGCCTGTTCGGCATTCTCGAGCCCGCCACCTTCAAGGTGCACGTGATCCTGTGGCCCTTCGGCGGGGCGCACCTGCACCTCGAGGTTGTAGAGCAGCCCTAGCGACTCTTCTTTAATCTGCCCCATGGTGCTCTGAAAGAGTGTGTACCCCTCGCGCTGATATTCGACGAGCGGGTCACGCTGCGCCATCGCACGCAGGCCGATGCCCTCTTTGAGGTATTCCATCTCATAGAGGTGGTCGCGCCAGCGACGATCAATCGTGGTGAGCACCACACGACGCTCAAGCTCACGCATGGCCTCTTCACCGAGGGTTTCTTCGCGCTTCTCGTAGGCAATCTGCGCGTCAGAGAGCACCTCTCGGCGCAGGAATGCACGGTCGATGCTCTTGCCAGAGGTTTCGGCAACGATCTCATCAGGAGTGATGCTGATCGGGTAGATCTGCTTCAGATCTGACCAGAGCGCATCGAGATCCCAGTCGCCTGTGTCATACGAATCAAGAATCGCATCGACCGCCTGCTCACTGAACTGATCAACCCGGCCTTCGATATCTTCGCCGTCGAGAATTTGTGCGCGGTCAGTGTAAATCGCCTTACGCTGACGATCAAGCACGTCATCGTATTTCAGCACGTTCTTGCGAATCTCACTGTTGCGCTGCTCGACCTGGCTCTGCGCGCTCTGAATTGCGCGCGTGACAACCTTCGACTCGATGGCGAGGTCGTCGGGAAAGCTTGCGCGGTTCATCAACGCCGCAGCGGCGCCAGAGTTGAACAGTCGCATCAGGTCGTCGGTGAGCGACAAATAGAAACGGCTTTCACCAGGATCACCCTGACGGCCCGAGCGTCCACGCAACTGGTTGTCGATGCGCCGAGACTCGTGTCGCTCGGTGCCCAGCACGTAGAGGCCACCCGCGTCGATAACTTTCTCTGCTTCGACCGCCACCGCAGCCTTCACTGCCTCGAATACCTCGGGCCAGGCTGACTCATAGGCTTCAGGGTCGTCTTCGGTCGAGAAGCCGCGGTTCGTCATTTCTTGTACGGCAAGAAATTCTGCGTTGCCGCCGAGCATGATGTCGGTGCCGCGACCGGCCATGTTCGTCGCAACCGTTACTGCGCCGAGCCGACCGGCTTGGGCGATGATGGCCGCCTCACGAGCGTGGTTCTTTGCGTTCAGCACCTCGTGACGCACGCCAGCCTTAGCGAGCAGGCGTGACAGGTATTCGCTCTTTTCGACGCTGGTCGTGCCGACGAGCACCGGTTGGCCATTCTCGTAGCGTTCGGCGATGTCGGTGACGACCTGCTGAAACTTGGCTTCTTCGTTTTTGTAGACGAGATCAGGCTGGTCGATGCGCTGCATCTTGCGGTTTGTCGGAATCGGTACGACACCCAGCTTGTAGGTCGACATGAACTCGCCGGCCTCGGTTTCGGCGGTACCGGTCATGCCCGAGAGTTTCTCGTAGAGCCTGAAGTAGTGCTGCAGCGTGACGGGGGCGAGCATCTGGTTCTCTGCCTTGACCTGCACGCCCTCTTTGGCCTCGATGGCCTGGTGCATGCCCTCGTTGTAGCGACGACCCGCGAGAATACGGCCGGTGTGCTCATCGACGATCAGCACCTCGCCGTTCAAGACGACGTAGTCTTTGTCGCGAGTGAACAGGGCACGTGCCTTGATCGAGTTGTTCAAGAACGAAATCAGCGGAGTGTTGACTGACTCGTACAGGTTGGTGATTCCCAGGTAGTCTTCGACCTTCTCGATGCCTGGCTCGAGCACACCGACAGTGCGCTTCTTTTCGTCTACTTCGTAGTCCACGCCGGGCTCGAGGGTTTTCGCGATGCGAGCGAACTCACCGAACCAACGGTTGGCGTCGCCGGCCGCGGGGCCTGAGATGATCAGAGGAGTTCTGGCCTCATCGATCAGAATCGAGTCGACCTCGTCAATAACGGCGAAGAAGTGACCCCGCTGCACGCGGTCAGTGGCGGTGCTCGCCATGTTGTCGCGCAGGTAGTCAAACCCAAATTCGTTGTTGGTGCCGTAGGTGATATCGGCTTCGTACTGTTTACGACGTTCGGCAGGGTTCTGACCCGCCACGATACAACCAGTGGTCATGCCGAGCGCACGGAACACACGCCCCATGAGTTCACTCTGGTAGCTCGCGAGGTAGTCGTTCACCGTGACGATGTGCACGCCTTTACCGGCGAGCGCGTTGAGGTAAGCAGGCAGGGTTGCAACGAGAGTCTTGCCCTCACCCGTCTTCATCTCACTGATGTTGCCGAGGTGCAGGTTCGCACCACCCATGACCTGCACGTCAAAGGGGCGCAACCCGATCGTGCGCTTCGCAGCCTCGCGAACCGCAGCAAAGGCTTCGGGCAACAAGTCATCGAGAGTTTCACCGTTCTCGAGGCGCTGCCGAAACTCATCAGTTTCGCCTCGCAGCTCTTCGTCAGTGAGCTCCTCGAAAGATGATTCGAGCCCGGCGACCGTTTTTGAGAGTCGCTCAAGCTTCTTCAGGGTGCGACCCTCGCCTACGCGAAGGACTCGTTCGAGGATTGTCGCCACGTCGTGTCTCCTGGGTTTACCGGCTAAGCCTTCGGCTCGGTGCAGCGGGCGCGCCTTACCGGCGTTGCCAAATTGTGACAACGATTTAGCTTAGCAAGAGCGTGTAGGTGTTGCCCTGTGAAGCTCGTGCAAGACTAATGCGGCGAGCGCCCCATATGAGCGCTGCGCCGCATCAGTCTTGCAGCACTGATCAGCTATTCGCCCTCGACCAGTTGCTGAACAGGTGTTTTAGTCTTCGCTGAGCGAGATCACACCGTAGTTCCAGCCTTTGCGGCGGTACACCACGCTCGGCTTATCTGAACCTGCTTCAACAAACAAGAAGAAGTCGTGGCCGACCAATTCCATCTGGTCAACTGCCTCTTCAACTGAAAAACGCTCGGCCGGGAACTCTTTCTGGCGAATCACGACAGGCGTGTACTGCTCTTCTTGCGTGTCCTGATCGACATGCCTTGCTTCGTCGCCCGCGGCAACCGCCTCAATCGTCTCGAGCGATGCTGGCACGACGTCGACGTTGCTGAAATCTTCAGCGGCAGCGACACTCAGCGGGGTGCGCCCCTTGCCACGACGGTCGTGCTTGCGGTCTTTCATACGGCGAATTCGTTCGAGCACGCGGCCGTATGCCATGTCGAAAGCGGTGTACTTATCGCTTCCGGCACTCTCTGCTCGAATGACTGGACCCGGCCCGATCACCGTAATCTCAACACGATCGCCATGCTGCGGACTGCGATCTGAAAGACGCGAGATTCTCACTTCAAAGTTCTGCGCCTTCGGCAACAGGTGCCCGACTTTTTCGCTTTTTGACCCCACATAGCTCTCGAAGCGGTCGGTGACTCCGACCCCCCTGCCGCGAATGTTTACATCCATGGTGACCTCCTTGTGGGGTTCAGGCGGGTGGCCACATTCTCGAGCGCACCTTCACGCCTTTCTCGAACCCTATCGCTGTTTATAGGTCGGTTTCCACTTTGAAATCACTTCTGCCCGATAACTTTTTCCACTTTGAAATCACTTCTGCCCGATAACGTTGCGTCTCGGCGTTCAGTCGCGCAGACGGCCACGATCGCAACCACCCGGGCGCCAGCCTCCGTGAGCGCCGCCACAGCGGCACGCATCGTCGCCCCGGTGGTCACGATGTCGTCAACCACCACCACGTCTCTGCCCGCTAACAGCCCACGCATGCTGGGCGCGAGCTCCATGCGTGCGGCATTACGCTCACGCTCTGCGGCATCGAGCCCCACCTGTCCGGTGCGCCCTCGCAGCGCACGCAAAGCACCACCCACCAATATCGCTCGGGGCATGTTCGCTCTGTCGCGCAGCGCGTGCTTAACGAGCAAGTCAACATGGCGGTAGCCGCGTTCGCGCACGCTCGACCGGCGCGAGGCGGCAGTCACGATCAGAGTGGGCTGCGAGCTCTCGCCGCCCACGGCGTGAGCGTGAGCGTGAGCGTTCGAGCTGAGAGCGGCGCGCAGCGGCGCTCTCAGCTGCGCGCCTAGGACCCGCGCAAATGCAAGACGTCCGCCATGCTTGTAGGCAACCATGACGGCGCGCAGCGGGCCCGTGTAGGGGCCCGCGACGAACGCGGCGACCCCTGCCGGCAGCACGATGCGTGTGAGGCTGTGCGCAGCTCGCGCCTGGTGCAGCCGCTCTCGGCACTCAGCACAGAGGTCACGGTCGGGCGCTTCGCACACCACACACGCGCACGGCCAAAGAATGGCGAGCAGGTCGAGCCACAGCTCGCGCACCCAGCGGCCGGTGCCGCGCAGGCTGAACGAGTCGCCCAAACCAGGCAAATGCGACTCGCGCGGCCCAAGCGAGTTTCCCTGGTTGCGAGGCCTACGTGGGCGGCGGGGACTGAAATTGCTGAGTGGCATGCCTTGATTGTCGTCTGCTCACACGCGATTACGACGGTTATGCACAGCACCAAGCGAAGAGGTGCGACCGAGATGCCCTGTGGACGACAACCGACCTGCATTAGAGGCACGACCAAGAGACCCTTGAGCGACAACCAGCGCGAGCCGACGGCAACCCCACCTTCGCGACTAACCCACCTTCGCGACAAGCTCGATGTCTGTTTGGCTTTGCTGCCAAGCGGTCACGCCCTGTGGCGAAAGCAGGCGACCTTGGTCGTCTAGCACGCGCAACAGTGAGCGGCTGCCGCCACTCACACTGACGCCGCCAGCGACGGCCCCGGCATCGGTCGAAAAGTTGCCAACCACGCCAAGCGTCACTCGGGCAGAACTGCCAAGCAACCCGCTTTCGGTGAGTGTCACGAATCGGGTGTCACCGATCCAATCGAGATCGATTGGCGCGCCTTGCATCCACAGCTGTGTGGTCGCTTCATCGGTCAGCCCGACCGGCTGACCGTTCTCGTCACGCACGATGCCTGCAACGAGCACCTCACTGCCTCCATCGTCTTCAACGAGCGCAGCAACATGGTTGCCGCCGGTCGACACGCGCAACGCCACCGCGTGGCGGCCTTCAAGCCACGGCACCGCAAGCATTGAGTCGAAGCCATCAGCTCGGCTGATTTCAATGGCACCAGGCTGTGAGGGGCGATAGCTCCACACATAACCCAACGCGTCGAGGCTTGGCACGAGAATGTCGTTGCGCGGGTCAACGGTGACAATCTCTTGTTCGCTCACCCATGCGGCCCCAGCGGCTGAGAGCACGACGGCCGCCTTGCTGTCAGGGGCCAACGTCACGGCACGCACGCCTGCGATTTCATCGATGCGCTCGCTGAGCCCCGCAATAGGTGCCAGTTCACCGCCGACAATCGTGCCGAACCTGCCATCTTGCATGACAGCGATGAACTGCAGCTCAGGTGGCGGGCTGTCGTCAGTCGAGCTCACGGGCCCCGACTCGATCACCGTGCCGTGCACTGACAGCTCAAAGTCAGTGATCGTCGAGGGCAGGCTGAGCGAAATCTGTCGTTTCAGCAGCTGCATCGTGCTGTCGTCAACGTCGAGCACATTCGGTGTGACATCGATCACGGCCGTGCCGTCGATCACTGGCACCGATTCGACCGACAGGGCAGACCCCTCTGGAAACGCCGTGTGCAGCGCAGCCGACATGTTCGTCGAGGGCCCCTGCATAAGGTCGCGCACGATTTGCGTGCTGAGTGTTGAACCGCGACTCAAGAACCACCTGATATCGGGCACCAGCCGGTTGTCACCGCTCAGGTAGTAGAGCGCGCGCGGTGCCCAGACCGCGGCGAACGTGCTCTTGTCGAGAAT
>JAAZHL010000281.1 GCA_012510755.1 Leucobacter sp. | reverse complement strand
CCGCAGAGCCGGCACAGGCAGCACAGGCAGCAACAGCACAATCAGCAGCAGCAGCACCACTTGCTGGCAAGCGGGTGCTTGTGAGCGCTGGTGGCACGCGTGAAGCGATTGACCCCGTGCGCTACATTGGCAACCGCTCAAGCGGCAAGCAGGGCGTCGCGCTGGCACGTGCGGCCGCGCGCTTGGGCGCCACAGTCGAACTGATTGCGGCGAACGTTGAAGCCGACGTCGCAGGCACAAGTGAGCAGCAAGAAAACCTTCAGCTCACCCGAGTCACCAGCACAGCCGACCTGCAACAGGTGATGAATTCGGCTGCCGAACACGCTGACGTAATCATTATGGCCGCCGCAGTCGCAGATTTTCGGCCCCGAGCGGTTGCAGATACCAAGATTCGCAAAGCTGAGCTCACCGCAGACGCACCAGTCATCGAACTCGTCAGGAATCCTGACATCTTGATGGGGCTCGTCGAGCAACGTCGGCCGCACCAGGTCGTTGTAGGGTTCGCGGCTGAAACTGCTCGCGACGACGAACATCTGTTGCAGCTCGGTCGCGAAAAATTGCGCCGCAAGGGCGTCGACCTGCTGGTGGTGAACCCGGTGGGCTGGACCGAAGGCTTCGAGGCCGACCACAACTCGATCGTGGTGCTTGATCAGACCGAGAATGTGCGGCTGCGCACCTCAGGCACAAAAGACGAGATCGCCTCGGCAGTGCTCGAGACGATCTCGTCGGTACTCAATTCGTCAGTGCTCGACTCTTCAGCGCTCGACTCTTCAGCGCTCGACGAAGAGCAGTAACTTCTCTGGGTGTTCGCGGGGTGGCAGATTTACCACATCACGGCAAGCACGACGTTCACTACCGCAAGGCCGCCGATGGCACCGAGCACACCAGCGCTGACCCGCTCTTTCATCTTATTGACAAGCGCGAGCACCAAAATCACGACGAGCAACAGCGTCTTCACGCCGATCTTCATGTTGTCTGGTTCAAGGTCGCGTGCGTAAAGCATGCCAACGAGGCCGAGACCGGTGACCAGCATCAGCCACGAACTGTGCATAATCGCACCGTTGATCTTCGCCGCACCCTCTTTAACCTTGGGCATCTGCATAAGCACCCCGCCCAGAATGCCGGCAAAACCAACAATGTGCAGCACCAGCAGAATATTTCTCAGAATCTCCATCATGGCCTCAGCCTAGCCCGCTGAGGTAACGGGTAACTGAAGAGTGCCGAGATACTAGTGGCGCATGCGACACCGGTGAAGCATGCACCACTTGTGAGGCGCTTACCACGAGCGCGGTACTAGTGAAAAAAGTGACGTTCGCCGGTGAAGTACATTGTGACCCCAGCAGCTTGAGCCGCGGCGATCACTTCTTCGTCGCGCACCGAGCCGCCCGGCTGCACGACCGCGCGCACACCCGCGTCAATGAGCACCTGCAGGCCGTCAGCGAACGGAAAGAATGCGTCCGAAGCAGCGACAGCCCCCGCGGCCCGTTCGCCCGCGCGAGACACCGCGAGACGGCACGAATCAACGCGGTTGACTTGGCCCATGCCCACGCCAACCGAGGCACCCCCCTG
>JAAZHL010000280.1 GCA_012510755.1 Leucobacter sp. | reverse complement strand
GCATCGCCTCAGCATCACCAATCGACGTGAGCGTGATGTACTTGCCCTGCGTCACGACCGTCTCAACCGCAGCAAGCGATAGCGGTGTGGCCGCCTGCGCGGGCGCCGACGTGGTTGCAGTCAGGCCCGAGGCGACAAGCACCACCGCGAGAATCGTAAGCCCCGATCCGCTCGGTGAACGCTCGGATTGTCGCTGGTCGGGTTGCGGCTGCTCACCCTGCTGACGCTCGCGCCCGCCACTCCGTTCAGCTGTACGCGGCCGTGAAGCAGCAGGGTCGCGCGCATCACGCGGCCAGAACGCCCACGTCACGAGCACCGAGGCGGCCACAGTGATGCCGCCGAGCACCAGCGGGTTCGAGAACGCGACGATCACCTTGGCGAGCCCTGGCACCGAGAACATCACGCGTCGTACGTCGGTGACGGTATAGGGCAGAGGATCCTCGGCCTCATTCGCATCACCCTTCATCGTGATGGTGCGCGTATTGCCAGCCCCATCGCCCTCGCCCGAAACCGAGGTGACGCGGTGCGTGACCGGCAGCGCATTCTCGCGATTGACCGACACGACGTCACCGACCCGTATCTGCGACGCGTCGATCTGCTGCACGACCGCGACCGCGCCGGCCTCGATCGTCGGCGACATCGACCCAGTTTTGAACATGATGAGCGAGATGTTGAAGAAGAACGAGAGCGCCACCAGCACAATACAAATCAGGCCGCCGAGCGCGGCAAGGTTCAGCATGGTCTCGCCGGCAATCTTGCCCAAGCGCTTGCCAGCCGGTTTGCTCGCGTGTTGCCCTGCCATGTTGCGCCTACGAATCTGAGGTCGCGGTGAAGGTCCAGGTGGCGGTCGCTGCTTCGCCCTGCATGCTGTTCGGCGTGTTGCCAGCGAGCTTAACCTCGAAGCAGTAGTTGACCTGCGTGCCTGGCGCGTCCAGAGTGTTCGAAAGGCCTTGACTAGATGAGCCGTCCACAGCGAGATTTGAACCCGAGCCTACGACGATAATACCTGAACTGAATGTAGAAGCGTTGCAGTTTGCGTCTGAGATCGTCCGAACTCCGTATGTGAGGTAACTCAGATATGTGGCATTGCCGCTGGCTTCAGAGGTAAGAAGCACGCTACCTGGCACATTGGTTGCCTCAGTCGTTCGCACCGAGAACAGACCGTACACCGTAGTGTTTGGAGACATACCTCCGGTGGGAATCGAGAACGTCAGACCAGCCGGACTCCCAGAAAGGTGCTGGGAAAAGCTCGAACCATCCGTAGATCCCTCGATATTGAACGTACTCGTTGCAAAAGTGCCGCGAGCGTACTCGTCATCAGTCCAAGCCGCAAGTGTGAGGGTCGCGCCAACGCCGAGCACGAGCGCCCCCGCAAGAAGCGCCCGTGTTCGAGTGAACCACAGGCCGCGCCTCGGGTCGCGATGCCGACCAGCAACTCCACGACGCCGAGGCGCAGACCGCAAACTACTGCGATGCATCAGTGAGCACCTACGGGGTGATTGCCTCGCCGGATTCGGCCTCGAACTGCCAGGTGAATGATCCGGTGGCGCCCTTCGCAAGAGCCTCCTCTGAATCCGCAGTTACCTCGAAACAGATGTACTGCACATCATCAGTTTCGCCCAGCGTAAAGCTCGTGTCCGCCGTACCCGCAACAAACGCATCCGCATCACAATCCAACGATGTCGTTAGCCTAAAGGCCGCCGAGGTGCCAGCGATTGCATCGTCGTCATGCTGAGTAATATCAACCTCGGCCTGCCGCGTTGAGTTTTGCTCGAGTCGCACCGCAAACGACTCATATACGACATCGGTAGGTGTCAGATCGGTAGGTGTTTCGGCCGAGAACGATAGCTGAGCAGCACCCGCTTCCGTGGCGTGGCTCGTGAAATCTGTTCCGTCGATCGAACCTTCGATGCCGAACTGCCCGGTGCCGAAGTTTCCGATCGCCCACTCTTGGTCGGTCCAGGCGGCAAGCGTTACCGCTGCTCCAACTCCGAGCACCAGGCCGCCCGCAAGAATCGCCTTGGCCTTTGCCCCCATGCGTGACGAACGTTTCGAAGCAGGAGTCGTGTCTGCCTGCGTTTGCTGCGCATCAAAATTATTCATTTGTCCCCCCAAAAACTTTCCCCAAAAAGCCGCGCAGCCATCGCTGCACTTGAGAGTCTACCAAACAATCGCAGATCACTGTGCGAATTTTTGTGTCGACGGCACGCAGCCCGACTTACACGGTGAAGTCGGTGGCGACGCGCCCGCTCGCATGGCTCTTGATGATGGCGCCGGCCGCTACATGCTCGGGGTGCGTCGCATAGGCAGCGAGCCCGTCGGCATCATCAAAGTCAGCGACGAGCGTTACGTCAAAGTTGTCACCGTCAAAGAGTTCGTTGCGGTGCACCGCAAGGGCACGCACGCTCGGCACGGTGTCGACCAGCGGGGTGAGCGCAGCGACAATCTCGGCGGCCTGTGCGTTGCGCTCGTCGAGCGTCTCACCGCTGAGTTTCCAGCTGACGATGTGGCGAAGTGTCATGGCGTCTCTTTCATTCGTGTGCGGCCAAAAAGTTTCGGCCTGGCAGCTTTTTTAATCGCGAGGATCAGGCGCTCTGGGTCAACCCGCCATATCGCGTGCTGCTTACCCCCCACGAAGACCACCGGAATATCTTCGGCGTGTAGTCGTGCGAGGTGCTGATCCTCGAGAATATTCACTTCGGTCAGCACCGTCTGCACTTGACCAGCAAGCTCGCCCTGCACACCGGCAATCACCGTGCGTGCCTCGTCGCACAGGTGACACCCGGGCTTCGCGAGCAGCCTGATCTCGACGTATTTCTGCACGCCCCAAGTCTATGACGCGCGAACCCGCCGACGGCATGAGCGCCTCGACACCTCGCCCAAGGGCCCAGGCGTCTCAGCGCCTCGAAGCCTCGCCCCAGAGCCTCGGGCATCTCAGGCATCTCGGGCGTCTCAAAGCTTCGGCGTTAGAAGTACCAATCTGCAATTTACAACCCCG
>JAAZHL010000279.1 GCA_012510755.1 Leucobacter sp. | reverse complement strand
AGCATCGCTTTGCGCGCTGTATGTGCCGCGGTCGTTATGACCGCGGTCGCTGGGGAGTTCTTGAAGTGCGCGATACTGGGATCGAACTAGCACCAAGGCGCTTGGGGCAAAGCATCGCTTTGCGCGCTGTATGTGCCGCGGTCGTTATGACCGCGGTCGCTGGGGAGTTCTTGAAGTGCGCGATACTGGGATCGAACCAGCGCAGAAACTTGTGGGTGAAAGCATCGCTTTCACCTGTTTCTGCGGGGTCACTGGTGGGTTGACCTTGGTGGTGGGAGAATCTTGAAGTGCGCGATACTGGGATCGAACCAGTGACCTCTTCCGTGTCAGGGAAGCGCGCTACCGCTGCGCCAATCGCGCCTATGAAAGGCTATTTAGTTATTGGCGAGGTGGCGACGGGATTCGAACCCGTGTATACGGCTTTGCAGGCCGCTGCCTCGCCTCTCGGCCACGCCACCGGAGTGGTTGACACCTCAAGCGGTCGATTTTACTCGGCCACCAGAGCGGATGACGAGACTCGAACTCGCGCCCCTCGCCTTGGCAAGGTGATGCGCTACCAACTGCGCTACATCCGCATGTGCACGTTGCCGTGTACCTGAATGACTATAGGGGAGAATCGAGTGGTACCGCAAATCGAAGTGGGATGTCGGCGAGCCCTTGGGCCTTGTGGGCCCATTTCTGTAACGTTGCGGCGGTGCATTCTGCGAGATTCACGTGCACCATGAATACTTGAACGCATGGGGTCTTCGGTCAGGCGCGTAATCGCACGAGTGTTGACGGTCGGCGTGTTGCTGGCCATCATCGTCGGAGCGGTATTCGCCTACATGAACCGTCAGACGATCAGAGACCATTTCGATGCGCAGAACTTTAACGCGTCAAATGAGATTGTGGCGCTCATTGACCGAATTGACTTGACCGCAACTGGTGAACGCGTGTTTCTCGCGTCGGCGCCAACGCTCGATGCAAGTCAGAATTTTAACGCGCAGTGTGCGAAGGTCGATCATTCTGAAGAGGGTCATGTGCTCGGCTGCTACTCCGGTGGGCGTATTCATCTGTTCGAGGTGACGGACGAACGCCTGAACGGCATCATCGAGGTCACTGCGGTGCATGAACTTTTGCACGCAGCATTTGCCCGCCTCGGCGACGATCAACGGTCTGAGCTGGCCGATAAGTTATACGCCCTATATGAAGAACTTGCTGCCGAGAACCCGGTGCTTGAAGAACGCATGTCAGTGTATGCGGGCTTGTCGCGCATCGCGTTTGCGAACGAACTGCATTCGGTGCTCGGCACTGAAGTTGCGGACTTGCCTGATTGGCTCGAGCAACACTATTCGGAGTGGTTGAACGATCGCGCGTCCATTGTGACGTATTTCGAGAGTTATCACGCGATTTTTGATGAGCTAAAGCAGCGTGCCTCAGAGCTGCAATCTCTAATGGCTGCGTTGCGTGAAGACGTCGAACATCGCAGTGCTGTGTATGACGATGAGGTGCAACAGTTCTACGCCGACTGGGAGAACTTTGTGCAACGCAATGAGGCCTTTGAGTTTTCTGATAATCCAGACGAGTTCTATCGGTTGCGCGACGAATTCTACGAGCGACGGGACGCGCTGGGCGCAGAAATGCGCAGCTTGAATGCCGATATTGAACGCTACGAGCAAATGCGCGCTGAGCTGCTGGAACTCAGCGAGTTGAATCACGAGCTTGAGCAGCAACTCGACAGCGGGCTTGCGCCGCCGGCCCCGGCACCTACTCAAGAGGTGTAACTGAGCGATTGCCAAGATGCTGGTGCTGGGCGGTCACGAGCACCGATGAAATCGTGTAACATCGTTGAGGTTGGCTTCGTGCAGACGAAGCAGACGGGCGATTGGCGCAGTTGGTAGCGCGCTTCCTTCACACGGAAGAGGTCATCAGTTCGAGTCTGGTATCGCCCACCAAGCAAGCCACTTCTCGCAACTGAACGCACCCTGTCACGGTAGCGGCGTAGTCGTGTACACGAGGATCGGTGGCCCCGCCGCACCCGAGAGGCGACGTCACCCGCCTAACTCGGGTAGCCGATGCGCTGCAACAGTGCTGCGACGAACTCGGTTGGCCGTTCAAGATGAGGGGAGTGGCCCACCCCTTCGAAGACGATTTCTCGTACCTCGCCACCCGCCGCACTATAGGCGTCGAGCACGTCTCTAGTTTGCGAGACCATTTCTTGTGCTGGTGCTACCTCAGCGCCGGGCCAGCCAGGAATCACTCCGAGCGCGCCAAGGTGATTGATATCGAAGAACGACGCGTCAGACACGATCGCGTCAGCATCGCCGTGCACCCACAGCACGGGCGGTTTCTGGTCGAGCTCGACAACTGCTGACACATTGAAATATTTTGGCACCATAGTGTTCAAGAACCCATCAGTGCCGGCCGCAAATCCCGGCCAGTTGTCACTCGCCGACGAGTTGCCCGGGTAATTGCCTGGCTCGGTCGAGGTGGTGAGCATCGATGCGACCCACACGTCTTCGTGTTCGCTTTCATAACCTGCTGCGACATAGGTGGAGCGAAACACTGTGCGCGGAGACGTCTGCTCATCGGCGGTCGTATCGCCCATGCGCAAGCGCTCGACAAAGTCGGGGTTTGCCCCGCCGCCACCACAGCCCGCATCGTCGTCGGTGAGACGGGATCCATCGCGCCGTGTGCCACCAAACCCGTAAGGCGAGACTGGCGCCTGCAGGGTCAAACTGAGCGTGGGGTAGTCGAGCGCGTACTGCAGAACGACGCCACCGCCCATTGACCAGCCCACCAGGTGCGCGGTCGACACGCCGAGCATCTCGAGCGCACTGTGCACATCGTCGCTGAAGTCGCGCACCCCGCGCGTGGCATCTACAGGCTTTCGTTCGCTTGCACCGAAACCGCGCAGGTCGATCGCGATGACACGCAGGTCGCGAGGTAGATCAAGCATGAGCTGCTGCCAGAACAGTGAAGACGACACATTGCCGTGAACGAGTACAACCGTCTTTTCAGGCGCAGCTGCAGCGTCGTCGCCGAAGCGTTCTAAGAGGCCGGTGCGCAGTCGTGGGGTGTCAACGACTCGCTGAGTGATGCCATCGAAAAGTTCGGGTTGCAACATCATTTATCCTTACGCCTGGGCGGGGCGCCGTTGCCTCGCCATAGTTGTGAGTCTAGTGACAGAGGGCCAGCCTGGTGCAAGCTTGTTGACCGCTCTGTCGCCTGGAATTCGCCTGCTCGTCACCAGATAGGATTGTGTGGTCAAAGCAGCACAAAGGAGCCGAACCGTGCCAGATGGTTTCAGCCTGTTCACCGATCGCAGTGTCGTCGCCATGCGCGTCAACGGAGAATTGCGAGATCTTGCCGCAACGGTGACAGAAGTCGACGTTGTTGAGCCAGTAACCATCGACAGCCCTGACGGCACCGAGATTTTGCGCCACTCAGCAGCCCACGTGCTGGCACAGGCAGTGCAACAGCTGCACCCTGAGACGAAACTCGGCATTGGCCCGCCCATCACCGACGGTTTCTATTACGATTTTGACCCGGCACGCCCGTTCACCCCAGAAGATCTGAAGGCACTCGAAAAAGAGATGCAGAAGATCATCAAACAGGGGCAGCGGTTTGTGCGTCGTGTCGTGACCGAAGAAGAGGCGCGCGCCGAACTTGCAGGCGAGCCTTACAAGCTTGAGCTCATCGGGCTCAAAGGCGGCGCCGCGAGTGGCACCGATAACGAGAGCGTTGAGGTCGGTGGCTCTGAGCTCACGATGTATGACAACGTCGACCCAAAGACTGGCGAGACTTGCTGGAAAGATCTCTGCCGCGGCCCGCACCTGCCGAACACACGCATGATCGGCAACGGATGGGCTTTGACTCGTGCCGCTGGCGCCTACTGGCGGGGCAGCGAAAAGAATCCGATGCTGCAGCGTATCTATGGCACCGCATGGCCGACGAAAGACGAACTTCGCGCCTACCAGAGCCGCCTCGAAGAAGCTGCCATACGCGATCACCGCAAGCTCGGTGTTGAGCTCGATCTCTTCAGCTTTCCCGATGAAATTGGTTCGGGTCTCGCAGTGTTTCATCCCAAGGGTGGCATCATTCGCCACGAAATTGAGACGTTCATGCGCGAGCAGCTGCTCAAGAACGGCTATGAAGTGGTGAACACCCCGCACATCACCAAGGGGCACCTGTTCGAGACCAGCCAGCACCTGAACTGGTACAAAGACGGCATGTTCCCGGCGATGCACCTTGACGCGGTTGTCGACGACGAGACCGGTGAGGTCATCAAGCCCGGCCAAGATTACTATCTGAAGCCCATGAACTGCCCCTTTCACAACCTCATTTTCAGGTCGCGGGCCCGCAGCTATCGTGAGTTGCCGTTGCGTTTGGCAGAGTTTGGCACCGTGTACCGCTATGAGAAGAGCGGCACGCTCTCGGGCCTCACGCGAGTGCGCGGCCTGACCCAAGATGATGCTCACGCTTATGTCACGCAAGATCAGGTGAAAGACGAGATCAAGACGCAGCTTGACTTCGTGTTTGCGACATTGCGCGCCTACGGTCTCGACGACTTCTATCTCGAGCTGTCAACACGTGACCCAGAGAAATCGGTGGGTACTGATGAGCAGTGGCAGGTCGCCGAGCAGACGCTGCGCGAGGTTGGCGAAGAATCCGGTCTTGAGCTCGTTGATGACCCAGGGGGAGCGGCGTTCTACGGGCCAAAGATCTCGGTGCAGGCCCGTGATGCGATTGGTCGCACCTGGCAACTGTCAACGGTGCAGCTCGACTTCAACCAGCCCGAATTGTTTGAGCTTGAATATGCTGCAGCTGACGGTAGCCGTCAGCAACCGGTGATGATTCACCGTGCACTGCTCGGGTCGATCGAGCGTTTTTTCGCCATTCTGCTTGAACACTATGCGGGCGCTTTTCCAGTTTGGCTCTCGCCGGTGCAGGTTGTCGGCGTGCCGGTGGCCGAGCAATACGGTGAGTATCTCGATGGCATCATTGCGCGGCTGCGCGAGCAGGGCGTGCGTGCCGAGGTCGATCACAGCGATGACCGCATGCCGAAGAAGATTCGCACGCACACGAAGGCGAAGGTGCCATTTCAGCTCATCGCCGGCGAAGACGATCGCGCGGCTGGTGCCGTGAGCTTCCGTTTTCGAGATGGCACCCAGCTGAACGGTGTGCCGGTCGACGAAGCGATTGCACGTATCGTGCGCTCGATCCAGACGCATGAACAGGTGAGCACCGCGTGGGCAGAGTGACCGAATCATCTGAGGCGCACGAATCATCTGAGGCGCACGCGGGCCAGCAGCCAAGCGGCGCACAGGCTCGCCCAGCCGAGTCGCTCGCTGACAGTGGGCTTGTTGGCGACGCAGACGACATGCAGCGGCTGTGGACGCCCCACCGCATGGTCTACGTTGCTGACACGCATCAACCTGACCAGCATGATTGCCCGTTCTGCCACGCGGTGACGCAAGACGACGAGCAGGTGCTGATCGTGCACCGCGGGGTGTACGGATACGTGCTGCTCAACCTGTACCCGTATAACAATGGCCATCTGTTGGTGTGCCCCTATCGCCACATTGCGACTTATGATGAGGCGTCGCCTGAAGAAGTCGCAGAAATTGGCGCAATGACGCAGACCGCAATGCGCGTCTTGAAAGAGACGATGAACTGCCACGGCTTCAATATCGGCATGAACCAGGGTGAGGCCGCGGGCGCGGGCATTGCCGCTCATTTGCATCAGCACATTGTGCCGCGGTGGCGCGCAGACTCGAACTTTTTCCCCATCATCGCAAAGACCAAATCGCTGCCATTGCTGCTTGGTGACGTGCGCGATAAGGTCGCCGCGGCCTGGCCTGACCCCTAAACCGAGCCAGGCACCCTAGACTTACCTATCGACTCGACAGAAGAAAAGAGGAGCTCCAGTGGCCGGACACTCCAAATGGGCAACTACGAAACATAAGAAGGCAATTCTTGATTCGCGACGCGCGAAGGCGTTCGCAAAGTACATCAAGGTGATTGAGGTTGCTGCGAGGATCGGCGGCGCCGATCTCGCGGGCAACCCTGCTTTGGCCGATGCCGTGCACAAGGCGAAAAAGAACTCGGTGCCGGGCGACAACATCGATCGCGCCATCAAGCGCGGTGCCGGGCTGACCGGTGATGCGGTTGAGTACATGCCAATCATGTACGAGGCTTACGGACCAAACGGTGTCGCACTCATGATCGAGTGTTTGACCGATAACAAGAACCGTGCAGCTGCCGAGGTACGCACCGCGCTGAGTCGCAACGGCGGAAACCTTGGTGAGCAGGGCAGTGTTGCCTACAATTTCGCCCGTAAGGGTGTCATCACGGTGCCTGCTGAGGGCACGACCGAAGACGATGTGTTAATGGCCGTGCTTGATGCGGGCGCTGAAGAGGTCAACCTCACACCGAACGGTGAAGCGTTTGAGGTGCTGACCGAGCCGTCAGAGCTGGTGGCTGTGCGTACGGCGCTGGTTGATGCTGGCATCGACTATGAGGCTGCAGACGCCGAGTTTGTGCCAAACCTCAAGGTCGAAATCGACGCAGACACG
Organism: Leucobacter sp.; assembly: GCA_012510755.1. Taxonomy (GTDB): domain Bacteria; phylum Actinomycetota; class Actinomycetes; order Actinomycetales; family Microbacteriaceae; genus Leucobacter. Next base: position 8,047 of record JAAZHL010000279.1, on the reverse strand, counting down.
GCACGCAAGGTGTTTCGACTGATTGACGCGCTTGAAGATAGCGACGACGTGCAGAACGTTTTCTCGAACTTCGACCTGTCGGCCGAGGTGCTTGCTGAGCTCGAGAACGACGACTAGGCAGCGCATTCGTCGGTCTCGTGCGCGTGGTTCTGCACCGAGCGCGCAGAACCACATGCCGGTCGCGCAGAATGACGGGAGGGTCGTGTGAGAATCATTGGCATAGACCCAGGTCTCACCCGATGCGGCATCGGCATCGTGACCGCTGGCCAAGGCCGACGCGTGACCTTTGAGCATGTCGAAGTGCTCACCAGTTCGCCCGAGCAGACGCAGCCCGCGCGCATTCATCAGATCGGTGCAAGCATCGAACGGTTGCTCGACGGGCAACACCCTGACGGCATCGCCCTCGAGCGTGTCTTCGCGCAGGACAACGTGGCGAGCGTCATGGGGGTCGCCCAGATTAGCGGCGTGGTGATGTTTCTTGCTGAGCAGCGCGGCATTCCGGTGGCTCTGTATACGCCCAACGAAGTGAAGGCGCAGGTGACAGGCTACGGCAGCGCACAGAAAGCCCAAGTCACTGCGATGGTGACGCGGCTCTTAGAGTTGGCGGCGCCCCCAAAACCAGCGGATGCGGCCGATGCGCTCGCCCTCGCGATCACGCACGCCTGGCATTTGGGTCGCGGCGGCTCAGCACGACGCCAAACCGAGCAAGCAGGAAAAGTGCATGCGCCAATCGGGCAAGAGACTCCCGCGCAGCGAGCCTGGCGAGAAGCCGAGCAGAAGCAGGGGCGCCGCAGAGGCGCCCGTGGCGGGTGACGGTGATCAACCGACCGCAGTGAGCGGGTCGCGGCTGGCCCTTAACGGCCTAGTCGGCAGTGGGTTGCCCGGTCTGGCCGCCTACCGGGTTTGCTTGGGCGCGTCGACGGCTCCGCCGAAACGGCGCTCGCGATCCTGGTAGATTTCAATCGCCTGCCACAGAAGCTGTCGATCGAAATCTGGCCACAACGTGTCGAGAAACACCATCTCGGCGTACGCTGACTGCCACAGCATGAAATTGCTGGTTCGTTGCTCGCCGCTCGAACGCAGAAACAGATCGACGTCGGGCAACTCGGGCACGTAAAGGTGACGCGCGATGGTGCGCTCGGTGATGCCTTGCGGTGACAACCGACCCATCTCTACTTCGAACGCGATCGCCCGCATCGCGTCGGTCAGTTCGTTACGACCACCGTAGTTCACACACATCGTGAGCGTGAGACCAGTGTTCGCGGCGGTGACCTGCTCAGATGTCTTCAACTCGCTGATCACCGAACCCCACAGCTTGGGGCGGCGGCCGGCCCAGCGCATACGCACGTTCCAGGCGTGCAGTTGCTCGCGCCGGGTACGCAAGACCTCGCGGTTGAAGCCCATGAGAAAACGCACCTCGTCAGGCGACCTGCGCCAGTTCTCAGTGGAAAACGCATAGACGCTGAGGTGGCTGACACCGGCTTGAATTGCGCCCGCGACCACATCGAGCAGTGCCTGCTCGCCTTGCCGGTGACCCTCGACACGCGGCAGTCCACGGCGGTTTGCCCACCGGCCGTTGCCGTCCATCACGATTGCGACGTGCTTCGGAGCCTTGCCAGCGAAACGTGGCGGGTATTCGCCGGTCCAATCGACAGGCACGATCTCTTGCGGTGCGCGGCGCATGCTCATTCGACAACTTTATCGGTGCCAGGTGTGAGCTTGATGCAACCTCGTGCACTGCGGAGTGGGAAATGGGGTTGGGCTGAGCCTGCGTGCCTGGGAATGCGCGCCTGGGTCGTGCGGGCGCACTAATTGTTGCGCAGCGATTTGAGGCCGCGTTCGAGATGCCACTGCGTGTATGCCGCGATGAAGCCGCCAGCCTGACCGCGATGCAGCGGGTCAGCTGTCACGGCCGCAGCCCAATCGCCAGCCAACAGGGCCGAAAGCAGCGAAATGCTCTCGGGGGTCAATCGTGGCGCGCCAGGCACGCGGCAGTTCCCGCAGACGACACCGCCGTACTGCACGACGACATGCGAATGGGGGCCGACCGCGCCACAGCGCACACACGCGTCAAAGCCCGGTTCCCACCCTGCCGCCGCCATGGCACGCAACAAGTAGCCGTCACGCAGCAGCTCAGCATCGATCTGGCCTTGAGCGAGGGTGCGCAGCGCACCCACTAATAGCCTGAACTGCTCGGGGGCAGGGCCGCCCTCGCTGAGCCGTTCAGCAGTCTCAACCATCACACTGCCCGCCCGATAACGGTCATAGTCTGCGCTGATGTGCGGGCCGTACGCGCCCAACGTAGATGCCTGCGTGATGGTGTCGAGGGTGCGCCCCTCATAGAGCTGCAAATCTGCCACCATAAAGGGTTCAAGACGAGCCCCAAACTTCGACGACGTGCGCCGCACACCCTTTGCAACGGCGCGCAAAAGCCCTCTGCCGGCAGTGAGAAACGTCACAATGCGGTCTGCTTCACCGAGTTTCTGGGTACGAAGCACGACGCCTTGCTCGCGGTACAGGGGCATACGTCAATCATCTCGCATGTGCGGGCGGGTGAGAGCTGCGGCGCGCTTGCACTGGTTCACGGTTGCTCGCACTCGTTCGCGGCGGCGTGCGAGAATAGACGCATATGTCTACCGCGACCCTTCAAGATTCACGCTTGCGCATCGGCCCGATCACGCTTGACGTGCCTGTCGTGCTCGCACCCATGGCTGGCATCACGAACACGGCGTTTCGTCGGTTGTGTCGAGAATATGGTGCTGGCCTGTATGTGAGCGAAATGATTACCAGTCGCGCGCTCGTCGAAAAGACGCCGGGCTCACTGCGCTTAATCAAGCATCACGAAAGCGAAACCCCTCGTTCGATTCAGCTGTACGGTGTCGACCCCCACACCGTACGTGATGCGGTGCGGTTCCTGGTCGATGAAGATCTTGCAGATCACATTGATTTGAACTTTGGGTGCCCGGTGCCAAAGGTGACCCGCAAGGGTGGGGGATCGGCGCTGCCGTGGAAGTCAGATTTGTTTCGAGCGATCGTCGAACAGGCGGTGAAAGCTGCCGGTGAAATTCCGCTCACGGTGAAGATGCGCAAGGGCATCGATGACGATCATCTCACCTATCTCGATGCGGCGAAGGCTGCTGAAGACGCGGGCGTCGCAGCGATTGCTCTGCATGGTCGTACCGCAAGCGAGCTGTATTCAGGGCGAGCCGACTGGGGTGCGATTGCCACACTCAAAGAGGCGATCACCAGCGTGCCGGTGCTCGGCAACGGCGATATTTGGTCGGCCGAAGACGCGATTCGCATGGTCAACGAGACCGGGTGCGATGGAGTTGTGGTGGGTCGAGGCTGCTTGGGCAGGCCCTGGCTGTTTGGTGATCTCGCTGCAGCGTTTCGGGCAGAGGCCGGCGAGATCACTGCTGAAGAAGCCCGGGCTGCGCTTGCGAAGCCGCCGCTTGGCTTCGTGATGCAGGCAATGCGTCGTCACACTGAGCTGCTGATCGAGTTCTTTGACGGCGAAGAAGATCGCGCGTGCCGTGATATTCGCAAGCACGTGGCCTGGTATTTCAAGGGTTACGCGGTGGGCGGCGATTTGCGTCGTTCACTGGCGATGGTTGAGTCGCTCGAGCAAATGGACGAGATTTTTGCAACCATGGATCGCACGTTGCCCTACCCTGGCGAGGGTGCTGAGGGGCAGCGCGGCCGCGCGGGGGCTGCGAAGCGCGTGGGGTTGCCAGAGGGGTGGCTCAACAGCCGCAGCAGTGATGGCATGGATTTCAGTGAATTGCTCGAGGCAGAGAGGCAGGGCCTCGGTGTCGATGGCGGCTGAACGGTCAACGGCCAGGCAGTTACCTGCTGAGAATGGCGTCGTGGCCAGCGAATACAGTGCGCATGATGCCGAGCGTTTTGCGGTCGAACACCATTCGGGTAGCCGCAGCGACTTTGCGAGAGATCGGGCGAGAGTGCTGCACTCGAGCGCCTGGCGAAGGCTGGCCGCAAAAACACAAGTGCTGAGCCCCACGGCGGGCGTCGATTTCGCGAGAAATCGGTTGACCCACTCGCTTGAGGTGGCACAGATCGGGCGAGAGTTGGCACTGTCGTTGGGACTCGATCAAGAGATCGTTGACACAGCCTGTCTCGCTCACGATTTGGGGCACCCTCCGTTTGGTCACAACGGTGAGCGCGCACTCAATGAATGGGCAGCAGATTTTGGCGGGTTTGAGGGCAACGCACAGACCCTGCGCATTCTCACGAGGCTTGAGCCGAAGCGATTTGCTGAGAACGGGCGCAGCCTCGGCTTGAATCTCACGAGAGCCACGCTCGACGCAAGCACCAAATACCCGTGGTCGTTGCCCGAAGCCGAGCCTGGTTCGGTCAAGTTCGGGTTCATTGAAGATGATCGAGAAGTGTTCGAATGGATGCGGCAGGGTGCTGTTGCGCGTCGAAAATGTGTCGAAGCGCAAGTCATGGATTTGAGTGATGATATTGCGTACTCAGTGCACGATTTCGAAGACGCGATCGTGTCAGAGCACATCGATCCGCAGTTCTTGACCGCAAAATCGGGTCATGAGGCGCTGATTCGAATTGTGGCTGATTGGGCGGGTGGCGATTTTGAGCCTGCCGAGCTGGCTGCTGGGTTTGAACGAATGGCGCTCAGCGAGAATTGGCCGATTCGTTGGAATGGGTCTCGAGCAGACCAAGCGCAGCTCAAGAATTTCACGAGTGACATGATCGGGCGGTTTGCGCGCTCAGCGATCCTCGCCACTACCCGTGCAGCCGATGGACGCGCGCTCGCACGCTATGGAGCAAACGTCGTCGTACCACGGGAGGTGCGGGCAGAGATCGCCGTGCTCAAAGGGGTCGTCGCGGCATTTGTGATGCAGAGTGACCGGCGGCAACCCGTGTACCGACGTCAACGAAGTCTGTTGATCGAGCTATTGCAGACGCTCTGGGAGTCGGGTGCGCGCGAACTCGAACCCGCGTACGCTGCCGATTATCGTCAAGCAGTTGACGAGGATCACGCTCGCCGCGCTGTCGTTGACCAGGTGGCGTCACTTACCGACCAGTCTGCGATTGCCTGGTATGAACGGCTGTGCACCGCACCGCTCGTGTAGGGTTTCATTCTTTTGCTCTCTGAGCCTCAGCGCTGTCGCTACTAGACTCGACAGGTATGGCTGGTCGAATCAAAGCGAGTGACATCGAAGAGGTGAAACGTCGCACCAATTTGGCCGAGCTGGTGAGTGACCATGTGGCGCTCAAGACGGGTGGTATTGACTCGATGAAGGGGCTCTGCCCTTTTCATGATGAGCGCAGCCCCAGCTTTCATGTGCGACCAAGCCTTGGCTATTACCACTGCTTCGGGTGCGGAGAGTCTGGTGATGCCATCACGTTCGTGCAGCGTCTTGACCATCTGACGTTCGCCGAAGCCGTAGAACGGCTAGCCGCCAGAATTCAGTACACGCTGACGTACGAAGAGGGCGGCGAACGGCGCGATGACGGCCCGAACCGCGCGCGTCTCTATGCTGCGAACCAGGCCGCGGCACAGTTCTTTCTCGAGCAACTGCGCGGTGAAGAGGCACGAACGGCGAGAGAATTCTTGCTGCAGCGAGGGTTCGATGAGGCAGCTTGTTCAACCTTCGGCGTGGGGTACGCGCCACGTGGCTGGGACGGCATGCTAAAGCACCTCACTGCGCAGGGAGTTACCCAGCGTGAGCTTGTGCAGGCGGGGCTCGTCAGCGAGGGGCAGCGGGGGGTCTATGACAGGTTTCGGGGTCGAATCGTGTGGCCGATTCGCGACACGAGCGGTCAAACTCTGGGTTTTGGTGCGCGCAAACTGTACGAAGACGACAACGGGCCAAAGTACCTCAACACTCCCGAAACGCCGATCTATCACAAATCGCGTGTGCTGTATGGTCTCGACCTTGCGAAGCGTGCGATTGCGCGCGGCAAACGAGTCGTCGTTGTTGAGGGGTACACCGATGTGATGGCGTGCCATCTTGCGGGCGAAGAAGCTGCCGTGGCGACGTGTGGCACGGCATTCGGAAAAGAACACATCTATGTGCTGCGTCGCGTCATGGGAGACGACGCAGCTGCCGAGGTGATTTTCACCTTTGACCCAGATGAGGCAGGGCAGAAGGCCGCGTTACGAGCATTCAGCGACGAGAAACTGTTCAGCGCACAAACCTATGTTGCGGTCGCACCTGATGGGCTTGATCCGGCCGATTTGAGGCTGCATCGGGGCGATGAGGCCGTGCGACAGCTTTTCACGCGCAAAGTTCCGCTGTTTGAATTTGCGCTGCGGCAGGCTATTTCGCGTTTTGACCTGAATTCTGTCGAGGGGCGGGTCTCGGCACTCCGCGCTGCCGCCCCGATTGTTGCAGAACTTAAAGACCAGGCGCTTCGTCCCGGCTATACCCGCGAACTTGCGCGCATGCTCGGCATGGATCTCAGTGAAGTGCAGCCTGCTGTGCGCAGCGCTGCGGGTCGTCGCTCAAGGCAAGGATCAGCTCAGCCGCCCAACCAGCAGCAGCCCTCCAACCGCCAGCAGCCCTCCAACCGCCAGCAAACCTCCAACCGCCAGCAAACCTCCAACCACCAGCAGTATGGGGCGACGTCGACTGGCCAGCCTGCGATGGCGGCACCGCGAATCTCGCTGACGAGTTTGCCCGCCACGCCATCGGTGCGGCTTGAGCGAGACGCGTTGATGGCAATGTTGCAGCAACCTACCGAAATCGGTGGCGAGCTCATGGCGCAGGCCGTGACCGCAGAAGTCACCGAGCCCACACTTCGTGTGGTGCGCGACGCTCTCGCCGCGTCATTGCCTGCGTTTGGGCAGGTTGGGTGGTTTGAAAACGTGCTGGCTGAAGCGCCAGAGCACTATCGTGACCTGCTTCGCGAACTTGCGCTCGCGCCAATGCCGCAGAACAATCCAGCAATGCTCGGCGCGTATGCGCGTGATGTGGTGGTGTCGCTGCTTGACCGCGATCTGCTCTCGTTAAAGGCTGAACTTGTGTCGAGATTGCAGAGAATCGCAGACCCCACCGAACCGGCATCACGTGAAATACAGCAGCAGTTAGCTGTCTTGGAATCGGCTCGCCGAAGCCTGCGACCTGAATGAGGGCGGTCAAGACGGTAGCCTGTGCTCATGACTTTTGAGGAGCGGGCATGATTGAGCCGCGTCGAGACGCAGACCCGGCAGTGCAGGTTTCAGACATCTCACTGGTATATCCCGCTCACGGCGGAGCCCGGGCGTTTCATGCGATTGCCGGAATGAGTTTTGAACTGCGTCGGGGGCAGGTGCTCGCTTTGCTCGGCGAGAGCGGCTCTGGCAAATCAACGATTGCGCGGTTTGTTGCTGGTCGAGCCGCAGAAGCGGGTGAGAAGCAGAGCAGAATCAAGGTGAGTGGCGGTGACGCAACCGTGCTCGGCGTGCCAATGCGAAAGCTTGGGCGTCGCGCGACCACCAGATTGACTGCGCACGTTGGTTATCTCGCGCAAGACGCTGGTGCCACTTTGCCGCCCGAACTCAGCGTTGCCGACATTTTGTTGCAGCCCATTGCTGAGCGTACGAAGAAGTTCGATCGCGAAGCTCTCGGTCGGCAGATCGCTGAAATGATGGACATCGTTGCGTTGCCGTTGAGCAAATTGCAGGAATATCCATACGAATTGTCGAAAGGGCAACGTCAGCGCGTAGCGGTCATGCGGTCGTTGATGCTCGCGCCCGCACTGCTCGTTGCTGACGAGCCGACACTGGGCGTAGACGCGAACAACCGTCCCCGCATCGTTGAGCTGCTCAGCTGGTTTCGTGAACGGACAGGCGCGACCATGATGCTTGTGAGCCACGACATCGGCATGCTCGAGGCGCACGCTGAAGAAGTGCTCGTGCTGCAACAGGGGCAGCTGGTTGGGCAGGGCGACATCAATATGATCTTTCGCAATGCCGATCACGCATATGTGCAGCAACTTGCGGCAGCACTGCGTGTCACTGCCTACGACGAGGTTGCTGAAGACTAGGGCACTCGCCAAAGTTCTTCGCTGTGCCAAGTTATTT
>JAAZHL010000451.1 GCA_012510755.1 Leucobacter sp. | reverse complement strand
CCTCACGCATAACTATTCCGGGTATCCTATGGTGCGCCAGGCTCGGGAGATGGTTCGGAACGGCTCCCTCGGTGTCGTTCGCCTGATCCAGATCGAATACGTTCAGGGTGGAAAAGCGGACGAGAACGACCCGGATCCGACCGACGGAAACCTTCCGTGGAGATATGATCCCGTTCGTGGCGGTCCGTCGCTGGTGATGGGAGATATCGGTACGCATGCGCATCACCTGGTGCGCTACATCTCCGGACTGGAGGTCTCCGAATTGTGCGCGGAGATCCGAGCTATCGTACCGGGGCGCAAGACGCACGACTTCGCGGGCGCGCTCCTACGCTTTGACAATGCGGCAAGGGGTTGTTTCTGGGGAACACAGGCGGCAGCAGGTGTCGAAAACTGTCTGAGGATCCGGGTCAGCGGGACCGCGGGCACGATCGAGTGGAATCAGGAGATTCCGGGGCGGCTCGACTTCAAGCCGCTTGCCGGACCCGCCGAGGTCCGCACTCCGAACGGACCCGGCATCCTGCCTCTGGCGAAACGGGCATCCCGGATTGTCGCGGGACACCCAGAGGGTTTTCACGAGGCATTCGCAAACATCTATTCCGATGCGGCCGAAGTGATCGCCGCGCGTCGTACGGGAACCGAGCCGGATGAAGCCGCAACGACCTACCCGTCTGTCTTTGACGGATTAATGGGTGTTCGATTCGTCCATGATGTCATTCGCTCCGCGAACGGGAACGGGCAATGGATCCGGTGCACCCGGGACCGCACACCTTCTTCTTCCGGGACCGTTTGATTCGCGAACGAGGAAGCGGGTCACCGCTTCCTCAAAAGCAATCGCCCTTTCATCCGGGATGATTTAATTCACGCCAACAGCGGACCGTTTCACGGTCGATACGGATCAGTCGCCCTTCATGTAATAGAAGACACCGGTTCTGCCGTCTTCCAGACGAATGGAGTACCAATTCGGCGAAGTCCCGATCGCAAAGTCAGAAACATCGAGAACGGTGAATTCCGTTCCGGCCGGGACGATAATGTTGGTCGGAGCCGGTCCGTACGGGTATGCGTCATAAGCCGGGATTATCGCGGTCTCTTCCATCCACGTACCGTAATTGTCGCCGATCTCACGTCGGAAACCAAATGTCTGACCGTTATACGAAGTGCTGTCCAGCTTATGGTATATGATCGAACCGCTAACGATCTCGACCCATGAATACACCATGACCGGATAGGTATACCAGCTGTATCCTTCGCTGGAAATGATCTGCCCCTGACGACTGCTCCGAAGCGATCCGCGGATGTCGCCGATATGAATAACATGAGTTCCGTTATATCGAAAGATATGGCTGACCGGGTCCTCGCTCGGTCCGTTGTCTTGGACGAAAAGATCAATATAATCGTCCCCCCGGTCGATATCGATCAGAAATGCCGAAGTAAAATAATCAGTTATACAAATCGCCGACACACCGTTGATTGTGGCGGTCGTGGTGCCGGCATATTCATTGACATCGATCCGGATACTATCGTCCGT
>JAAZHL010000039.1 GCA_012510755.1 Leucobacter sp. | reverse complement strand
CCCCGGGGCGAGCGATCAACCCATCGAATACCGGGTTGAGCGGGTGCGAGACGGTCGATTGTTCTCATCGAGAACGGTCGACGCAGTGCAGAATGACAAGCTGATCTGGCGTACGCTCGTCTCGTGCAGTGTTGACGACTACGGTGGAGTTGGCCACTCGCGGCAGCGTCCATGCATCAGTCCGCCCGAGTCTGCACTCACCATTCAGCAGATCGCCGAATCCGATGGCGGGCTGGGGGAATATTGGGACGGCTTCTCGAGCGTTGAGGTGCGCATTGCTGAGGTCAGCGAGTCCGACGTGACGCTTCGCTCTGCGGCACCCGAGCGGCACCTGTGGTTGCGTGTGACCGAAGACCTCTCGGATGATCGTGCCTTGCATCAGGCGGCGGTCGCCTATGTGAGCGACCTCATGATGATCGGGGCTTCGGTGACCCCGCACGGCTACACGATAGGGCACGAGAACACGCTGGCCAAGGACTGGCTGGCCGTCTCGCTTGACCATTCAATGTGGTTTCACCGCCATGTTCGTGCCGATGAGTGGATACTCTTCGAGCTTTCGACTCCAACCGCGGCGAAGGGCCGCGCCGCTATTGAGTCATCGGTATTCGACGGCGACACCCAGACCTCGCACGAGCAGGCAGTGCATGTCGTGCAAGAGGCATTTTTAAGACGAACTACTCATTGACAGCGCGGATCGCCGGTCCGGTGTGGCGCCGTACCCGCAGCTGTGGCAGCACCGCCCGCTTTGTCCAACCAGCCATCGCGTATGTCGCGAACACCACAGAGAGAGATTTACAGTATGCAAGAACTGAGTGAAGCCGCACGAATTGACGCAGAGGCGGCTGCCGATGACGCCGTCGGGTTTGGTAAGCGTGGCTACGAGATGCGGCGCCCGTTCTGGGATTCGAGCAGCATGTCAAATGTTGCCGGCAAGACCGTCGTCGTGACCGGTGGTACGGCTGGCGTGGGGCTTGGTGCTGCGCGTTCGCTCGCCCAGCTTGGTGCGTCAGTAGTCGTGGTGAGTCGCGATGAAACACGTGGGCGCGAGGCGGTGCAAGACATCGTCGCCTCAAGCGGCAACTCGCGGGTGCAGTGGGTCGGGTGCGACCTTGCCTCGCTCGATTCCGTTCGTGACGCAGCGGCGCAGATCCTCGACCTCTGCCCTCGCATTGATGCGCTCATAAACAATGCGGGCGGCATGTGGGACGAACGCTTCGTCTCGATAGACGGCAACGAGCTGACCTGGGCAACGAACGTGCTTGGCCCGTATCTGCTCGCCGAGCTGTTGCTGCCGCGGCTCATCGAATCATCGCCAGCACGCATCATTGAGATGACTTCGGGCGGTGCATACAGTGAGCGAATTGACCTCACTGATCTCATCGGCGCGCCCGAAGACTTCTCGCCAAAAGCGGTGTACTCGCGCACCAAACGGGCTCAGATCATCATCACTGAAGAACGGGCGAAACAGCTCGCTGGTACTGGCGTTGTCAGCCATGTTGCGCACCCGGGTTGGACCGACTCCCCGGGTCTACGGGCGTCACAAGCCATGGCGCGCTTCAACGCAAGATTTCAAGACGAATTTCGTTCGCTTGAACAAGGCGCTGACACAGCGGTGTGGCTAGCCTCTGCAGATGAACCGCTCGCCTCGACAGGCAACTTTTGGCACGATCGCATACAGCGTGACACCCATCGCGTTGCTGAGACGCAAGAAACCTCTGCTGAGCGCCAACAGCTTATGCGCGTGGTGCGCGAACGCGTGGGTCTCGGCGACTAACTGGTGCGGTGCGGGCTAGCGAAAGCACATCTGGGCCTCTGAAATATCGATGGCGCTACCGTGCACAATCTCGTCACAATGATCGCATATGAGAACGCCTTGCAGCGGGCGTCCGCACGGCACGTGCGTACGTATGAGCACCGCACCCTCTTCGTCGGGATAGAACGTCTCAGCCCAATCGACGACGATGCTGAGCGACGCAAAAAAGTCTCGGCCTCGGTCGGTTAGGCGGTACTCCGACCAGTTGGAGTGCGTGGCGAGCTGCACCTGATCAAGAACGTCGAAACGGCAAAGCTCGGCAAGCCTCTCTGCCAGCACGAGCGGTGGCGGGCCGAGCACACGTTCGAAGTCGCTGAAGCGACGCACCCCGAACAGCGCAGCGGCAACGATGACGGTTGACCAGCGGTTGCCGAACACCGACATAGCTCCCGGGTAGAAGTTGAATGCTCCGGTGCGTGAACGTTGATTCGACCGCCTGCGGGTGTTCGAATCTGACACAATGCGGCTCCAACTGCCCGCGGGGCCCCATGACACCTCAACATTGTCAACTACCACCGCACCATGGCAGTGCACGCAACTATAGATGGGCGACATTTCGTTGCCGCAGGTGAGGTGCCGTAGTGGGGGAGTCGAGTCTTGATGCGTGGGCGCCCAGCGTCGTTCCCAGTTCCAAATCGACACGAGTAGCGGCCACACTGCGCCACCTTTGCGGGTGAATAGGTATTCATAACGCGGCGGGCGTTGTTGGTAGAGCGTACGAACGAACAGTCCTGCACCGACGAGCCGCTCGAGACGGCTACTGAGCACTGCGTGCGAGATCGGTAGTTGCTCTCGAAAGTCTGAATACTTCGACGTGCCGGTCAGAGCGAGACGCATAATCAAGAGTGTCCACTCATCGCCGAAGAGGCCGAATGCGTGCCCGACCGCGTTGGGCGGGGCGGTGATGCCGAGCTGCTTTGTTGCGTTTTCGCCGCCGGCAGGGGACCTGGTCATTCACTCAGCGTACACTTTGCTGCACTGCACACGTCGTCCATCGGCGGCGTTTGTGCGGCCGCTGCTGGCCGCTGTCGGCCGCTATCCGCAAATAACTTCAATACGCAGATTGAGTCACTCTGGTAATTGCAGTACTCTGGAAGTGTCCATCTGCTCTGTCAGTGAAATCGGCAGATTCGGAATGTGTTTTGGCAAGGAGGCCATGCTTTGAACTCTCGCGTGCAAGGGCTGCATCCGCAGTCGAAGATTGACAATTATGTCGCCAAAGGTTGGTGGACAGACGAGACTATTGACGATCTCTTCTGGCGTCAGGTCGAGGCACGTAGTGACGCCATCGCCATCACCGACCCGTTGAATCGCGTCAGCCTCGATGGGGAAGAGCCGCGCAGGCTCTCATGGCGAGACCTCGGTGCAGAGGTGACCTACCTGGCCGCACGCATGCTCGAACTCGGCCTGAAGCGAGGCGATCGCATCGGTATGCAGATGCCCAACTCAATCGAACAGGTGCAAATCTATCTGGCGGCCTGGTCGATTGGCGTCGTGGTATCTCCGCTGGCGCTGCAATATCGTGAACACGAGACCGTCGCGATGGTCAACCAAGCAGAGCTAGACGCCTACATCGTCGCCCATCATTTTGCCGACCGCCAACTGGCGCAAGAGGTCGCAGACTTTCGTGAACAACTTCCAACCGTTCGTCACCTGCTCACCATCGGCCTTGCTGAGGCGGCACCGATTGATGGGGTGCAGCGCATTGTGCCGCAACCGGCGACTGACGCTGATGCGCGTGCGCTCGCCGAATACCGCGCCCACAATCCAAACCACCCGAATGATCTGGTGACGATTTGCTGGACCTCAGGCACCGAAGGTAAACCGAAGGGTGTGCTTCGTGCGCACTACGACTGGATCAACTTTAACTGGGCCGTTATGGACGGCTTGAACGGGGCAAGTTCGATTGTTGATGGCGAAGCGGTTGCGCTCGGCGATATCGATCACAATGACGTCTTGTTGAACCCTTTTCCCCTCATCAACATGGCTGGCATCAACGGAATGTTGCTGCCGTGGCTACGCACCGCATGCTTGCTTGTGCAGCACCATCCGTTCGATGCGCCCACCTTCTTCGCTCAGGTGGCCAAAGAACGTGTCACCTGGACCATTTTGCCGCCAGCTTTGCTGTGGATGCTTCTCAACAATGAGCAGTTGCTCAGCCAGGTTGACCTCTCGAGTCTCAACCGTTTGGGTTCAGGCTCAGCACCGTTGCAGCCAGCAATGGTGCGTGGCTGGCAAGAAAAGATGGGCTTGTTTGTCATCAACTTCTTCGGTTCAAACGAAGGTGTTGCACTGCTCTCAAACGCTCTCGACTTTCCGAACGCCGATGATCGCGCCAACTTCTTCCCGAGATATGGTGCCCCGGGGGTCGAATGGTCTTCACGGGTGTCGAAATGGGTGCGAGTCAAACTCGTTGACCCCGAGACGCAAGAGGTGATCACCGAGCCGGGTCGTCCAGGTGAGCTATATATCGACGGGCCGCAGCTGTTCGGTGGGTATCTGAACGGTCAAGATCTGGCGAATCCATTTGATGATGAAGGCTATCTGAAGACTGGCGACGTATTTGAAATCGCAGGTGAGAACAACGAGTTCTTGCGTTACGTCGATCGCGCGAAAGACCTCGTCATTCGCGGTGGCATGAATATTTCACCGGTAGAAATTGAGCAGCTTATTTCTGAGCATCCCGCCGTGCTCGAAGTGTCAGTCGTGGGCGACCCCGATGAAGTGCTCGGTGAGCGGGTTGCTGCGGTAGTAGTGCTTCGCCCAGAAGCAGAGCTGACGCTCGACGAGCTAGTCAATTTCTTGCGCGAGCGTAGGATCGCCTCGTTCAAGTTGCCTGAGCGTTTGCGCATTATCGACGCGTTGCCACGCAACCCAGTTGGCAAGGTATTGAAACGGGATCTCAGACTGACTACGGCAGCGAAATGACCATGGCCTCCACAGACGCATATATATATGAGGCACTTCGCACGCCGCGTGGCCGCGTTCGTCGTGACGGGGGCACCCTCGCCGGCATTCCAGCCTACGAGTTGTTCGCTGGCCTGCTTCGCGAGCTGAGCGCGCGCGGTGTAGACGCAGCAGCCGTCGAAGACGTCTTGGTGGGCGTGAGCACCCCTCACGGCGAACAGGGCGCAGGTCTTGCCAAGGTCGCAGTTCAAGCGGCTGAGTGGCCCGACACTTTGCCGGCAGGGGTCGTCTCTCGAATGTGCTGCTCGGGTCTTGACGCTGCGGCGTCTGCCGCCGCACAGATTCGAGGTGGCGGTGCCGAAATTATGGTTGCCGGTGGTGCGGAATCGATGTCTCGAACTCCGATGTTTTCAGATGCACCGGCCATGGCCATAGACCCGGTGATTGGCGACTTCACCGGATATGTCACTATCGGTGTTGCGGCCGACACCATGGCCGCGAAATTCGGTTTCACGCGCACACAGCTCGATGAATTCGCCGCGCAGTCACATCGAAAGACGCTCGACGCCCCGGAGTGGGCTTCGCTTGTGCCGGTGGTGGGTGACGGCGAAGTGGTGCTCGATCATGACGAAGGTGCGCGCGAGGGCACAACTGTTGAGTCTCTCGCTGAACTGCAGCCACTCTTCAGCGATGATCCGCTCTGGGCGCGGGTAGAAGAACGAATAGAGGGCTTTACCCGACCCCCGCAAGGCCTGCACACGGTTGCGACGGCGCCACAACTCGCAGACGGTGCATCAGCGATCTTGTTGGGCAGCGAACGCGCTCAGCAGACACTCGGCCGCGCCCCACGCGGACGTATCGTCAGTTGGGCTCACACTTCAGTGCGGTCACCTGGCCTGTGGGCTGGCGAGACTGCCGCACGCCAGGCGCTCGCGCGCGCTGGTCTTGACCTCGCAGATATTGCCGTATTCGAATTCAACGAATCGTTCTCAGTAAGCCCATTGCTGTTGACAAGACAGCTTGGAGTCGACCCTGAGAAGGTCAATGCCTGCGGTGGCGCGGTCACCGTTGGTCACCCACTCGGGGCGAGTGGCGGAATATTAATTGCGAATGCTCTTGATCAACTTGATCGAATTGGCGGGGGCTACGGGTTGCTCGTTATCCCTGCAGCTCTTGGTTTAGCTACGGCGCTCGTCGTCGAGGCGCT
The DNA here is from genome assembly GCA_012510755.1 of Leucobacter sp. GTDB lineage: Bacteria > Actinomycetota > Actinomycetes > Actinomycetales > Microbacteriaceae > Leucobacter. Next base: position 258 of record JAAZHL010000039.1, on the reverse strand, counting down.
GTGAAAGGAAGAACGATATGAACGGCAATGTGTGGGTTATTGGTGCACACCAGACCGACTTCGCGCGCAATATTGTGCGTGAGGGTGGCGACTTTGGCACGCTCACCGCAGAGGTAGTTGACGCAACGTTGGCCAACGCGGCGATCGGGCCTGAGCAAATTGAGGTCATTCATCTTGGCAACGCGTTTGGCGAGTTGTTCGCGGGCCAAGCCCAACTTGGCGCAATGCCGGCGACGGTGCGTCAAGCACTGTGGGGGG
>JAAZHL010000005.1 GCA_012510755.1 Leucobacter sp. | reverse complement strand
GTTCAAGCGTCGCAGCGAGCGCGGCAGGCATGCCTTTCGACCGCAGCCACTTCGTCACTGGCCAGAACGTACTGGCAAAAATCAAGGCAAGCACGATGGGAATGAAGACGGTGCTGAGGGTGCGAATACCCCAGACTGCACCCGCGGCAAGCACCACCACGATGATGACCTGCAGTGATCTCGTGGCGAGAAAGCCCAATCGGTCGCCCCACAGCGTCCGCACCGAAGACACTGGCGCATCAGATGGCGCGAGCGCTGCGGCTCGGGCACGTTTGCCTGTTTCGTCTGGTGAGTCGGCACCGGGCACCACTGTGCCGTGTTCGGTCACAGGTGGTTGAATCTGGCCAGCACGCCGTGATCTGGCGGTCACCCTTTTTCTGTCGAAGAGTCCCATGCCGTTCGCCTTTCACTCGCCTGTCGTGTTCGAACGTGATGGCAGCTCGCCCCCGTTGCCCTGCTGCCCCGCTGCCCCGCTGCCCCGCTGCGCTAAGCCTGCGTGACCGCGTGCCGCGAGATGAAGTCTCGAAGCTGGGTCGCGTCGTTATCCATCTCGGTGACGTGCTGCGAAAGCTCGAGCAGGCCAGCGAGATGGTCTGGCAACGGCGCGGCTTCACCGATCGCCTCACCCACGATGTCAGGAAACTTGGTCGGCTTTGCTGTTTCGAGCACGAGCATGGTCACGCCCGCTTCAGCATGTTCGCGGGCCACTTTGACACCGTCTGCGGTGTGCGGATCGATGACTACACCGCTGGATTCATGCACCGAACGTATGGTCGCCACACGGTCAGCGTGCGTGCTCGTGCCACTTTGCAAGCCAAATTGGGCCGCAAATCGAGGTTGTTCGGCCGAGAGATCGAGCTCACCGCTCTCGTCGAGTGTGCGCCATGCCGCTGCGAGGCGCTGCGAGTCGCGCCCGAGCAAATCAAAGATAAAGCGCTCGAGGTTCGAGGCCTTCGAAATATCCATTGACGGGCTCGAGGTCGCGTAAGTGCGATCGGCACCGCGTGGGCGGTAGATGCCCGTGCGAAAGAACTCGTCAAGCACGTTGTTCTCGTTCGCAGCGAGCACCAGCCGGTGAATTGGCAGGCCCATGCTCTTCGCGTAGTGGCCAGAAAGAATATTTCCAAAGTTGCCAGACGGCACAGTGAATGACACCCGGTGTGTCTCACGGGCACTCGCGTCGAGCTGGTCAGAGCTGCGCAACCATGCCCAAAAGTAGTACACCACCTGCGCACTAATGCGGCCCAAATTGATTGAGTTCACCGTACCAAGATGGTGTTCGCGCTTGAAGGCAAGGTCACCAGAGACTGCCTTCAAGAGGTTTTGACAGTCGTCGAATACGCCATCGATCGCGATGTTGTGGATATTGTCGTCGGTGAGCGAGTACATCTGTGCACGCTGAAAATCGCTCATGCGTCCTTGGGGAGAAAGCATGAACACAGAGATGCCGTCTTTGCCGCGAAGCGCATATTCTGCTGCTGAACCAGTGTCGCCAGAAGTTGCTCCAACGATGTTCAACACCGAGCCACGCTTGCGCAGCGCATATTCCATCGCCTGACCGAGAAACTGCATCGCCATATCTTTGAAAGCGAGAGTTGGGCCCTCACTCAGGCCCACGAGCGACATCCCTTCGTCGATCGGGGTGAGTGGCACAATCGCATCAGCCACAAACTTGTCTGCACTATATGCCGCGTGGCACATGCGTTTAAGGTCTTCGCGGGCGATATCGGTCGCAAACAAACTGAGCACTTCGGTGGCAAGCTCTGGGTATGACAGCGGCCGCCACGACTCGATCTGGTCAGGACTCACTGTGGGCAGTGTCTCTGGCACCGCGAGGCCACCGTCTGGCGCCAGCCCTTCGAGCAGTGCTTCGCTGTATGTGACCGGCTGCATGCCGCCACGGGTCGAGATGTACTTCAACGATTGCTCCTTGTTTGGCTGGTGACGCTCTATTCTCTCAAACCCCACGTGCTGCGCGCCAATATCGCAAGAAAACACGAGCCATCAGGGTGCGCAATGTGTGGGCAACTGCGCGAACCGTGAGCAGGTGACAAGGCGAGCAATTGGTCGGCAGCGGGGCGGCGTGTGGCTCATACAGCGATGCGACGCGCATCACTTTCATAATTCTCACAGGCCCGCCGATAACGTGCTGCCATGCAGAAACGAGTTTCACTTCGAGGGTCAATAGTCACTTTCATCGCCGCATCGGCGTGTGCGCTGCTGTTTACCGGTTGCCAAGGTGCAGGCCCAAGTGCGGGCCCGGCGGGCGGCGAACCTGAGGGCGCCGGCAGTGAATCAGCTGCAGCCGAGCAACAGGTGCCGGCCGAAGAGACCGCCAGCGGCCGCTACACCGCAACGCTCAGCGCCGGCGATCGAGAGTTCACCTTCGCACCCAGCACATGCATCATTAATGATGAAGATGTGGTGGTGAGCGGGCCTGGCGCAGACGATGCAACGGGTGAACCCGCATTCTTGAGCATCGATCTCTACACCGCAACCGAGCCTTATCAAGGAGAGGTGCGTGTCGATCTTGGTACCGACCAAGAGTTTGAGAGCAGCGACGACCTCATCGTAGCGTTCATCGGGTCAGAACACGGCTCCCAGTACGTGCGTGCCTCAAATGACTCCATGGTGCTGACAGTCGGCGAATTTCGCGATGGCAATGCGGGCACGCTCGGCTCAGGTCGAGTCATCTTCAACTGCGCAGCGCGCTAGCTACACGGCCTCGGTCTCGGTCTCGGTCTCGGTCTCGGTCTCGGTCTCGGTCTCGCGAGGCTGCTCGTCGCGAGCAGCAAACTTCCGCACTATGCCCCGCGTGGCCTCTCATGGCCCGGTCATCGAGGTCTCGAACTTCACCAAGAGACCGGCAGCGCCTTGCCCTCTTCATACCCGGCGGCCGATTGCAGCCCCACATGGGCCCGTAAGTGAAACTCTGCCACACTGCCCGCGCCCGCGTAGGTAAACGCAGATCGCACACCAGAGGTAATCATGTCGAGCAGGTCTTCGACGCCTGGGCGCTGCGAGTCGAGGTAAATCTTCGAACTCGAAATACCCTCAGCAAACAGTTCTTTGCGCGCACGCTCGTATGCGTCAAGCGCACCAAACCTGGCTTGCACAGCCTTGGTCGAGGCCATGCCCCATGATTCCTTGTACAGGCGCCCATCGGCATCAGCACGCAGTTCACCTGGCGCTTCAACCGTGCCGGCAAACCACGAACCAATCATGACCGATTCAGCACCCGCAGCCAATGCGAGCGCCACGTCACGCGGGTAGCGCACCCCGCCGTCGGCCCACACGTGTGCGCCAAGGTCGCGCGCCGCCTGGGCTGTTTCAAGTACCGCAGAAAACTGTGGGCGACCCACCGC
>JAAZHL010000038.1 GCA_012510755.1 Leucobacter sp. | reverse complement strand
CGCCCACACTACGAGCGATGACCCGACCAGATATCGCGAGAGCGACGAGCTGGAATCGTGGCGGCAGCGCGACCCAATTGCCCGCTTCGAGACGTATTTGCGTGAGCTTGGCGTGGGTGACGACTACTTCGAGCAGACGCAGGCAGAAATCGAGGCAGAGATTCGGCAGGTGCGTGAGGCAATTCTCACCCTGCCCGAACCGAGCCAAGACTCGATGTTTGAGCACGTCTATAGCGACCCCCATGTGCTCATGACACAGCAACGTGAGTGGCTCGAAGACTACGAAGCCTCGTTCAGCGAGCAGGTGACAGCATGACTGATCTGGGATTAATTACCGAACGCCAGCAACTACCCATTTCGAAAGCCATCAACGCGGGGCTTCGGGCCGCAATGGCCGCCGACCCCAGCGTCGTGCTGATGGGCGAAGATATTGGCCCGCTCGGGGGAGTGTTTCGCGTCACCGATGGGCTGCAACGAGACTTCGGCTCGGCCCGCGTCATCGATGCTCCGCTCGCCGAATCGGGCATTGTGGGCAGTGCTATCGGGCTCGCAATGGCGGGCTACCGTCCCGTCGTCGAGATTCAGTTCGACGGCTTCGTGTTTCCGGCGTTCAACCAGATCGTCTCGCAACTGGCGAAGCTGACGAGTCGTCACGACGGCAAGCTCTCAATGCCCGTAGTGATTCGTATACCCTACGGTGGGCACATCGGCGCGGTCGAACACCACCAAGAAAGCCCCGAGGCATACTTCTCGCACACCCCAGGCTTGCGAGTGGTCGCCCCGTCAAACGCCCACGATGCGTACTGGATGATGCAGCAAGCGATTCAGTCGGACGACCCCGTGATCTTCATGGAACCGAAGGCGAAGTACTGGCAAAAGGGCGAGGTTGATCCTCTCGCCCTCGCAGCACCCCTGCACCGCACCACTGTGGTGCGCCAGGGCAGCAACTGCACGGTTGTCGGGTTCGGCGCCATGGTCACGACGCTCTTGCAGGCAGCCGACATCGCGGCCGATGAAGGGCACTCGCTCGAAGTGATTGACCTGCGCAGCATCTCGCCCATCGACTACGACCCCATCGTCGCTTCGGTGCAGAAGACGGGCCGACTCGTCGTCGCACAAGAAGCCCAGGGCAATGTGAGTGTGGGCAGCGAGATCGCAGCAACCATCGCCGAGCGCGCGTTCTATTCGCTGCAGGCACCCCCGCTGCGCGTGAGTGGCTTTGACGTACCGTTTCCACCAGCGAAACTTGAGAGTGTCTATCTGCCTGACGCAGACCGTGTGCTCGAAGCTGTCGATCGCGCACTCAACTATTAAGGATGCTGAAGATGACCGAGCAGAAGTTTCACCTTCCCGATGTGGGCGAGGGGCTGACCGAGGCCGAGATCGTGAACTGGTTGGTCGCGCCCGGTGACACCGTGTCGCTCAACCAGGTGGTGTGCGAGATCGAGACCGCAAAGTCACTTGTTGAGCTGCCGTCGCCATTCGAAGGCGAGGTAGTGCAGCTGCTCGTTGAGGTTGGCGCGACCGTGCCTGTTGGCGAGGCGATTCTGCTGGTGCGCACGTCGGTGGCTTCGAACGCTGGTGGCGAGCACGACGGCGGCGCTGGCGGTACAGCTGTCGGCGCCTCAGACGCAGGTGCAGGTTCAGGCGCTCATGCAGGCTCAGGCGCGACGGCCGACGAACGACCTGTCGGCGCCACCGGTGCAGCAGACAAGCTGCCCGAAGATGAGGGCGGCGCTGTGCTCGTTGGCTACGGCACCGTGGCACCCGCAAAGAGTCGCCGAGGGGTGAGGTCACCAGCACGTGCTGCTGAGGCGGTCGCCGAACAACCCGGCGTCATCGCAAAGCCGCCCATTCGTAAACTTGCCAAAGACCTTGGGGTCAACCTGAGCGAACTCGTCGGCACCGGCCGCGGGGGAGAGATCTTGCGCGAAGACGTGCTGCGCGCCACCGCTCGCGACGGGCTCTATCGTGACGTGTCACAACCGCAGTCGCTCGAGGCCCGCGAGCAACGCTTTCCGGTCAAGGGAGTGCGCAAGCACATCGCAGAGACGATGGTGGCGTCGGCGTTCAGTGCACCGCACGTCACGGTCTTTGTCGACGTCGATGCGACCCGCACCATGGAGTTCGTGAAGCGACTGAAGACGTCGAGCGAGTTTGATGGTGTGAAGGTGTCACCGCTGCTGATCTTTGCGAAGGCGCTCATTTGGGCCGTGCGCCGCAACCCCGAAGTCAATGCGCGGTGGAGCGATGACGAGATCATCGTGCACAACTACGTCAACCTTGGGATCGCGGCGGCTACCCCGCGAGGTCTCGTTGTGCCGAACATCAAAGACGCGCAAGATCTCAGTCTGATCGGGCTCGCGCAGGCGATTCAAAACCTCACCGACACGGCGAGGCTCGGCCGCACGCAGCCGGCCGAAATGCAGAACGGCACGATCACGATCACCAACTTTGGTGTCTTCGGCATCGACTACGGCACCCCGATTTTGAATCTCGGTGAGGTGGGCATTCTTGCGATGGGCTCGATTAAGCAGAAGCCGTGGGTGGTGGACGGGCAGGTGATTCCGCGGTGGGTGACCACGGTGGGTGGCTCGTTTGATCATCGCGTGGTCGATGGCGATGTGATTTCGCGGTTCGTTGCCGATGTTGCCTCGGTGATCGAGGAGCCCGCGCTGCTGCTCGACTAGGTTCGTGCTCGGGTCGGCCGCGCGGTGGCTGTGGAGGAGGAATCGGCTTGTGGAGGGTGTTCTTCTCGAATTCCTCCTCCGAACGATCGATTCTCCGCCACAGTACTTCCTGTCAGGCGCCGCTACGGCGCTTCTTGTCGGGCGCAGATTTCTTGACGGGCGCCGCTAGAGTTGCAGCATGACAATTTCGGGGCGAGGATCGAAGCCGGCGGCTGTAATCGGGGCCGGCCCAAACGGGCTCGCTGCCGCTGTCACCCTCGCCCGCGCGGGCGTGCAGGTCACCGTATTCGAGGCCGCCGAGACGATCGGCGGCGGTACCCGTACGACTGCTTTCGATTTCGAAGCACACGATGCCTTTGACTCTGTGACAGGTGCTCACGTAGCGGCGGCCCAGGCAAGTCAAGGTCCGGTGCTGCACGATGTGTGCTCGGCGATTCACCCCATGGCGCTCGCCACCGGCTTCTTTCGTGAGTTCGAGCTCACCCGCCGCATGCAGTTCGTCGTGCCCGAGGCCTCGTATGCGAACCCACTCGACGGAGTGGCCGCAGGCGGCGGTACCCGCGCCGCTATCGCCTACCGCGACCTTGGCCGCACGGCCGCCGAGCTTGGTCGTGACGGGAAAGCCTACGCCCGCTTCTATGGGCCACTGCTCTACCACCTTGAGGGCATCGTCGACTTTGCCCTGGGCCCGTCGATGCTGCGCCTGCCGAGCAGCCTCCCGGCCGCCGTCATCACTGGGCTGCGCACTCTCGAACAGGGCACCAGGCTCTGGAACGCGCGATTTCGCGAGCACGCCGCACCCGCACTCATCAGCGGGGTGGCCGCACACAGCATCGGTCGCATGCCAAACCTTGCCACTGCGGGGGTGGGCGTCATGCTCGGCACGCTGGGTCACGCGAGCGGTTGGCCGGTGCCGGTCGGCGGCAGCCGCGCCATCACCGATGCGCTCGCTGCAGACCTGATTGCGCACGGTGGTGAGATTAGCACCGACCACCCGATTGATGATGTGCGAGAGCTCGCGGGGTTTGACGTGAAGCTGTTCGACACTTCGGCTCGCGGTCTTGCGACGATTGCTGCGGCAGTGTTGCCACGCCGGTATCGGCGCTCGCTCGCCCGGTTCGCCTACGGTGACGGTGCTACCAAGGTCGACTTCGTACTCGACGGGCCGATCCCCTGGGCAGATGAACGCGTCGCAGCGGCACCAACCGTGCACCTCGGTGGTAGCCGTGCCGAGGGCGCGTTTGCCGAGTTCGAGGTGAGTCGTGGCCGTCACCCTGAGCGCCCCTATGTGTTGCTCGCTCAGCCCACTGACTTCGATGTGCACCGCAACCCGCCGGGCGTCAACGCGGTCTGGAGCTACACTCACGTGCCCAGTGGTTCTGATGCTGATATGCAGGCCGCAGTGATTGCGCAGATCGAGCGCTTTGCACCGGGATTCAGGGATCGCATTGTCGCCGTGCGCCAAACCACTGCGGCAGAAATGTCACGCTACAACCGCAACTACCATGGCGGTGACTTCAGCGCTGGTGCGGTCAACATGCGTCAGCTGATTATGCGGCCTACGCTCTCGGTTGACCCGCACCGCACCCCGGCACCCGGTATCTACCTGGCGTCGTCCTCGGCGCCCCCCGGCCCTGGGGTGCACGGTTTGGCGGGTTGGTATGCGGCAAAGTCGGCGCTGCGCCATGAATACGGCCTGCCAGCGCCCGAACTAGGCGTTCTTTAATATTCGTAAATTCCGCTAGTTGCTTTTCATGGAATGTGTATCTCGCTATAATCGTAAATTCCGAGTCATGTGCCGCGGAAAGATCCCGCACACTGCGTGAGACGGCCACAAGCCGACACAAGCAGGACCAATGAGGTCGAGGCCGCTCGTTCACCTGCCCGAGTCAGCGGGCACCCCAAAGAAGCGGCTTCACGCCTGACCTTGGGGTGATTTCGCTATTCCCAGAACAGAGAACCACATGTCATCGCCGATTTCAGATTCAGCCACTTCTCACACTGCCATTACGCAACCCATCTCAGAAGACGAGATCTTCTCGGCCCACTCGGGCGGTAAGCTCAGCGTCGAGGTCGCTGGCCCGCTCGCAGATCAGCGCGACCTGTCGATTGTGTACACCCCGGGCGTGGCTCAGGTGAGCCGTGCTATCCATGCAAACCCCGACCTTGCCAAGTCACACACGTGGGCTTCGCGCCTCGTCGCTGTGGTGTCAGACGGCACCGCGGTGCTGGGCTTGGGCGACATTGGCCCGAGCGCCTCGCTGCCCGTTATGGAGGGCAAGAGTGCGCTCTTCAAGCGCTTCGGTGGCCTGAACTCGATTCCGATTGTGTTGAACACCACCGACCCCGATGAGATCGTCGAAACAATCGTGCGCATCTCTCCGAGCTTTGGTGCGGTCAACCTCGAAGACATCTCGGCACCCCGCTGCTTCGAGATCGAGCGCCGCCTTATCGAAGCCCTCGATATGCCGGTCATGCACGATGACCAGCACGGCACCGCAGTCGTCGTGCTCGCCGCACTTTACAATGCGGTCGAGGTCGTCGGTAAGCAGCTAGAAGAGCTGCGGGTTGTCATCTCTGGTGCGGGCGCGGCCGGCATTGCCGTGGCCGAGATCATGCTGGCATCGGGAATCACCGACGTCATCGTGATCGACTCGAAGGGCACGCTGCACACCGGGCGAGGCGACATCGATGGCATGAAGTTGTCGATGGCTGAGCGCAGCAACCCGCGTGCGGTGAAGGGAACGACCGCAGAAGCGCTGCAGGGTGCAGACGTGTTCATTGGTGTCTCATCGTCGAAGGTCGATGAAGCGCACATCGCGCAGATGGCTGAGAACGCGATCGTGTTTGCGCTTTCGAACCCTGACCCCGAGGTCGACCCTGCGGTTGCCCACAAGTATGCGGCGGTTGTCGCTACTGGCCGCAGCGACTATCCGAACCAGATCAATAACGTGCTCGCATTCCCGGGCATCTTCCGTGGCGCACTCGACGCGAACGCCCGCCGCATCACGACTGAGATGAAGCTCGCTGCTGCGCGCGCCATTGCCGATCTGATCGACGAGCCTGTGGCTGATTGCATCGTGCCGAGTGCGTTCACTCCAGGTGTCGCAGAGGCGGTTGCCCGCGCCGTGATGGAGTCGGCTCACGCAGG
>JAAZHL010000278.1 GCA_012510755.1 Leucobacter sp. | reverse complement strand
CTTGAAGAGCAGGGGCTCGGCACTCCGGAGCGCACCAAGTCAGGTTACCGAAAGTTTGCGCAGCAGCACATTGAGCGCTTGCGGCTGATTCTCACCCTGCAGCGTGAACACTATCTGCCTCTCAAAGTGATCGCCGAAGTACTCGAAGAGATCGATGCGGGCAAAGACCCGGTGATCCCCGGCGCTTCGAATCGCAGCGCCGCGAGCATTCTGACGCCGCGTCGACTCATGAGCCGTGACGAACTGCAGCGCGTCACAGGCGCAAGCCCCCGGTTCGTGGGCGAAGCGATTGCCGCAGGCCTGCTGCCTGCCACGGAGGTCTTTCCGTTCGAGTGTGTGGCCGAGTTGACGGCGCTGTTGCAGCTGTCTGAGCTTGGGCTGACGCCGAGGCACCTGCGCAATATGCGTGCGGCCGCCGAACGCGACGCAATATTGGTCGAACAGGCAGTTGCTGCGCGAGGTAAGCGAAGCGGGTCGCCGGGTGCTGTCGAAGAAGCGCTCGAACTCGTTGACCTGCTTGAGGTCGCGCGCAGGGGAGTGCTGCGCAGACGCTTAACCCGTTGAAATCGGTGAGGGTGTCCAAACGCGACACGCTTAAAGTTTTAGTTGAAGGTTAATTGCTCCAAGGTGCTTGGGGCGCTAACGTTGAATGAGCTCATACGTCTTGAAAGAGAGGATCGCGATGCAGAACTTCGCGCAGTCGCCGATTGTTGTCTCTTCGCCACAGACCCTCTTTGACGACGGGCTTCCGCAACCCAATCGAGACGGCGGTTTCAAAGGCGCGGTCGCCGCAAAAGCTGCGGGGATCAGCTACCGTCAGCTTGACTACTGGGCCCGCACAGGGTTGGTCGAACCAACCGTGCAGGGTGCAACCGGTTCTGGTTCGCAGCGTCTCTACGGCTTTCGCGATATCTTGGTGCTCAAGTTGGTCAAACGGTTGCTTGACACAGGTATTTCACTGCAGCAGATTCGAACCGCGGTCGACCAGCTGCGCGAGGCAGGTGTGCACGACCTCGCCGAGACGACACTTATGAGCGATGGCGCAAGCGTCTACCTGTGCACCTCAAACGATGAAGTGATTGATCTCGTGAGTCGCGGACAAGGTGTGTTCGGCATCGCAGTTGGCAAGGTGCTGCGTGAGGTAGAAACCTCACTCGTCGACCTGGACGAGCATCGAACAGACGCGGTGCAGCATGACGAGCTCGCCGCGCGTCGTCAGGTGCGAAAGATCTCTTAGCGCACGTTTGCGCCCCCATACGAGCGTTGCAGGTAGTGCAGCGTTGCACGTCGTGCCGTGAGCGCACGCGGCCCCGAACTACTGAGCGCACGCGTGCCTTGAACACTGTGCGCACGTTGCCTCGAACACTGTGCGCAGGCTTATCTCGAACCGCGCTAACAGCCGCGGGAACCACCTCAGAAATGGCCCAGGCGGCTCGTGTGCTCAGGCGACTTACGAGTTTGCTGCGTCGGTCACAGCTGTGTCTTCGCCAGCTGGCTCTTCTTCGGTCACTACTGTTGCCGTGGCCGGTCGAGCCGCAGAGGTGCGATCTGGCTGTGCAGCGATATTGCTCGCTGCGATCACCTGATCGAGCACCGAATCAAAATACCCTGCCATTTCTTGGGCCGCTTCACCCGGCCACAAGTGCACGGGCTTTGCGGCACCCTGTGCCTGCTGCAACGACGTGCGTTCAGGCAGATGCGGCGTCAGCACGAGTGAACCAAACAGTTCTTTCAACTCGCGAATACGAAACTGGTGTTCCATCGACTGCGGACGGGTGCGGTTGACCAGAATACCGACAGGCTCGAGGCGCGGGCTCACACCGTTGCGCACCTCTTCGATCGCACGCAACGCGCGGTCTGCGGCCGACACCGCGAACAATCCCGGTTCGGTGACGATCAGCACACGATCGCTCGCCGCCCATGCGGTGCGTGTCAGCGCGTTCAACGAAGGGGCGCAGTCAATGATGACGAGATCGTAATCGTCTTCGACCACGGCGAGTGCCTCTTCGAGCTTCCAGATTTCTCGAATCGACGGGTGAGGGCCATCGAAGTTGATCGCGGAAGGGCTGCCAATAAGCAGATCGATCATGCCCTCGTGGTGCTTGTTCCAGCCGCTGGCGGCGATCGCCGAACGAACGGCCTTCGGGCGCTCGAGAACATCAGCGATGTTCGCGTACCCCTCAGGGCTCACGTCCATGCCGGTCGACACGTCAGACTGCGGGTCGAGGTCAACCACCAGCGTGCGAAGGCCGCGCGAAAATGCCGCAGAAGCCAGGCCGAGGGCCACTGTCGTCTTGCCTACGCCGCCTTTGAGGGAGCTCACACTGAGAACATGCACGCCTTTAGTGTATGGGCGCTAGCTGTGCGAGAGCAAAGAGAGTAGTGCAGTTG
>JAAZHL010000277.1 GCA_012510755.1 Leucobacter sp. | reverse complement strand
GGGCAGACCAAAGCGATGATTGAGCAGATCATTCGGGACACGCAGTTGGCGTGGCCGGCGCTCGAGGCGGTATTGCTGCGGTATTTCAACCCGGTGGGTGCCCACCCGTCTGGGCTGATCGGCGAAGACACTGCCGGCGTGCCGAACAATCTGATGCCCTACATTTCACAGGTCGCGGTGGGCAAGCGCGAACATCTCAACGTGTGGGGAGATGACTACCCGACGGTCGACGGCACGGGTGTGCGTGACTATATTCACGTCATGGATCTTGCCGAGGGGCATGTGGCGGCTCTCGAACGTATTGCGCCCGGTGTGCAGGTATACAACTTGGGGTCTGGCGTTGGGTCGAGCGTGCTTGAGGTGTTGCGGGCGTTTGAGCGCGCCACCGGTAAGTCGCTGCCCTACGTGGTTGGGCCTGCGCGTGCCGGCGATGTGGCTGAGGTCGTTGCTGACGCTCGTAAGGCAAATGAACAGCTTGGTTGGCGCACGACGCGCACGCTCGATGATGCGTGCCGCGATAGTTGGGCGTGGCAGTCGGCTCACCCGAATGGTTTTCGCGCATGAGCGCCGCACTCGACCTCGAGCGCCCGCTTCGCAACCCTGATACGAGTTCGCGGCCGCTGATGACGAAGCGTGCACGGTGGCTGGTGTTGCTGGGGTTTGTGTTGCCGGGCAGTGCGCAGTTGCTCGCAGGCAACCGGCGTCTCGGACGGTTCGGTCTCACCGCTACGGTGGTGCTGATCGTCGGGGTGGTGCTGGCGGCGGTGGGTTTTTCGACGCAGCGCGAGCTGATGCTGTCGATCTTCACGAATACGTTTGTGTTGCTTGCCGTGCAGGTGTTGCTGGTGGCCTATGCGGTGCTGTGGGTGGTGCTTGGGCTTGATACGTTGCGGCTCACGCGGCTGGTGAAGGTGAGCGGCAAGTGGCGGTTGCCGGTTGTGCTGCTGTCGTTGCTGCTGACGTTTGGGCCGGTGCTTGGCGCGGGGTGGGCTGCGACGACGGTGGGTTCGGCGCGCGGCGCGATTAGTGACATCTTTGGCGGGGGAGCCCCTTCGGTTGAGCCTGTGGACGGCCGCTACAACATTTTGCTGCTGGGCGCTGACGCCGGTGAAGACCGCGATGGGATTCGCCCCGACAGCATCTCGCTGGTGAGCGTGAACGCTGAGACGGGTCAGTCGGTGATCATCGGGCTGCCACGCGAGCTGATCGAGATGCCGTTCCCTGAGACGTCACCGATGTATGCGGTGCACCCGAATGGGTTTGGTGTGGCCCCGAACGCCTTCGATGAGGATTGGGATAGTTGCCTCACCACCTGTTATTTGAACGCGTTGTTTACTGAGGTCGAGGTGTTGGGCGACCCAGTGTATGAGGGGTTCTATGCAGATTCGTTTGCACGAGGATCCTCGCCCGGTATCGAAGCCACCAAAGACGCAGTGAGCGGCGCGACGGGGCTCACCGTGCAGTTTTATGTGCTGATCGATATGCACGGATTTGCTGCGCTCATTGATGCGCTTGGTGGGGTCACGGTCGATGTGAAAGAGCCGGTGCCCGTGGGCGGTCGTGAAGACGAAGACACGGGTGAGTGGGTTGATGTGGCGTGGTACATCGAGCCTGGGGTGCAGACGCTGAACGGTGAGAATGCGCAGTGGTATGCGCGGTCGCGGCACGGCTCAGATCGTGGCGATTATGACCGCATGGATCGCCAACGCGAGCTGCAAGCAGCCATTTTGGCGCAGATGAGCCCGGCGAATGTGTTGCTGCGTTTTCAAGAGGTCGCCGCGGCGGGCACTGACCTGGTGGCTACGGATATTCCTGAGTCGATGCTGGGCACGTTTGTGGGGCTCGCCGGGAAGGCGCAGCAGTTCAGCCCGGTGATGGTGCAGTTGACGCCGCCTGCGGTCGATCCTGAATACCCTATTTATTCGCAGATCTTGCAGTTGGTGGCTGCGGGGGTCGCCGAGGCTTCGCCGGTGCCCGAACCTGACGAGTCAGCCGAATAGCCCGTCGCCCGGCGCTCCCGCGACGCTGCGCCCGACCAGTGATCTCGCGAAGTCGCGTGCTCTACCCGTGTGGCTTGCCGCTGCGCCCGGCGCGACCATCGCGCCAGCCACGCCACGCCGCCCCAAGTTCGAGCGGACGCCCTCTGCGCAACCGCCCAATGCTTTCTCTACCTGTGCGCAAAAGCATCGACCCGAATTGGCGCACCGCATCGATGCCCGCCTTCTTCGCGAATAGCGTCATGTTGCGAATGCCAAGATACATAGGGTGGGCGCCCGGTTGCTGAAACGCGATCTCGTCGGGAACGATCACACTGCTGAGCCCCGCCTGACGCAGACGCCACCCGGTGTCGACATCTTCGAAGTAGAGAAAGTACTCCTCGGCTAACCACCCGATGTGCTCAAGCGCCGCCGCAGAGTACATCGCGATCGCCCCGTCGCCCCAGTCGACCGGGTATGGTTCGCTCGAGAGCGGCTCGCTGAGGTGGTACGCCCTGCCACCGGCAGTGAGGCGGCCCCCGGCAGAAAACACGCGATCGGGGTCTGACGCGAAGCGCAGCAACGGGGCAGCACAGCCCACGTCGTCTGGCGACGAAGTGAGCGTGGTGAGCAGGCGCTCGGCGATCCTCGTACCAAATACCGCGTCATGCGTCAGCACCAGCAGCGCGCTCTCGCCAAGGTGCGGGCGCGCAGCGTTGACTGCCGCACCATACCCCGGGTTATCGGGCAGCGAAATGAGCTGCACCCGACCCCCGAGCGGGGCGCCATCAAAGTCGGGGTGGTCTGCTTCGATGAGGTCGCGCAGCACTGCATCGGTCAGGGTTCCGCCGTTGTCGACTACCAGCACGAGGCGCGGCAACACGGTCTGTGCAGAGAGGCGCGCGAGCACCTCGCCCACCAGGTCGTGGTTGCGGTAGGCAATGACAAGGCCGACGTAGTCGTTGATGCTGCCCCCTGAGGTCTGAAGCCGTGATCTAGACTTGAAAAATGGCCGCCGCACACCCCTTCGATGCGAACACGCAGCAGCGACGCGACGGTACAGTGATCAGTCTGACGAAGTATATCCCGTACCCCTCAGTGACTCATGCGGGCGGCCAATACCTGCTCGCGCATGACCGCGCGCTCGGCAGTATGGTCGAGATTGAGCAGTTGGCGCCAGACATTCCGCTCAACAGGCAGGCGTTGCCGTTGGTCGATGGCGGCCCGAAGGCGTCACTGCTCGCCGGAACCCATCTCGACGGGCTGCGGCTCACCCTCGCTCGCCTCGAATCGGTGTGGTCCGGCAGCGCCATCTATTGGCCGGTGCGCCGCCTGTTCCGTGGGTCGAAGGCTCCGTGGGCGACGCTTCGCGCAGCCGATCTCATCGAGTTTCAATGGTCAGAGATGATCGCGCTGGCGCCGCTCGTGCGCCGCAGGCTGCCCTCGACGCCGCTGGTCGGCATCGCGCACGACATCATCACGCAGCGTCTCGATCGGCAGGCCGAGGGGCCGGGCGC
>JAAZHL010000276.1 GCA_012510755.1 Leucobacter sp. | reverse complement strand
CGGCGTCAGTATTCTTGACTTCAACGGTGGTGCCGCCACGAATGGTGAGCACGTCACCGAGTTTCGTCGCGCTACCCGATGGCATGTTGTCGGTGCACATGAGCCAACCGGTGACGACACTGGTGGCACCGAGTTCGCGCAGCGATGTCATCGCCGAGAACACCGCGCCGGCACCCATCATGTCGAGCTTCATCGCCGCATGCATCGCGTTCGACGGCTTCAAGCTGATGCCGCCCGAGTCATACATGATGCCCTTGCCGACGAGCGCGAGGTGCGGGGTTTCTTCGTCCGCACCCTGTGGCACGTAGCGCAGCTTCACCATGCGAGGTTCTTCCGTGCTGCCAGCGTTCACGCCGAGCAGCCCACCGCAGCCGAGATCAATCAGCTGCTGACGGTCAAACACCTCGACCTCAAGCCCGTATTCTGGGCCGATTTTCTCGATGATCTCCGCAAATTTGACGGCACTCAAGTGACGTGGCGGGGTATTGCCAAGGTCACGGGCAAGACTTGCAGTGCGGGCGAGGATCAGACCCCGCTCAACCCCCACCTCTGCAGCATCTGCCTCGGTCGCGGCGTCACCAGCGAGCACGAGCGTCAGCTGCTCGAGTTGCACGGTCTTCGCGTCACCCTTGAGCGCGTCATAGCGATACCGCGCGAGCACGGCACCCTCGGTTGCGACCTGGGCGGCGAGTTCGGCGCTGAGCGCACCCGCTGTGACGACGTCTGAAAGGTCTGCTGCGATCCTCGAAACTTCGCGCGAGGCACGCGTAAATGAGGCGACCGCGTCACGTAGTTCAGCAGCCGTCGTCAGGCCCTTGCCGACGCCGACCAATACGGTGAGCGGCGCGCCCGGCAGCACGAGCGTCTGGCCCGGTTTGCTTTGAAACCCAGCTGCAGCGAGCGCCTCACGATCAATCTCGGCTGGCACGGCAGCGGGCAGGTCGCCGTCGGCCTGCACGAACACGGCAACTGCGCCCGAACCTGCCGCGTCTTGAGCGACTGAGACCGCCACCTCCCTCGACAATGACGGTGCCGGGTCAAAAACAGGATCAATCACAACAGTCATGCCAGCTAGCCTAGTCGCGCAGTCTGCGAGCCGTTCTGAGCTGGGAATGCTTTGCGCGCAGATGCGTTGCATCATGTGTGAAAGCATTTGGGTTTCTGAGTTTCGGCCACTATGGAAATGTGCGCGGCAGCACCACCCGCACCGCTGGCGACATGATGCACCAGACCATCGAGCTTGCCGAGGCGGCCGATGAGATCGGTGTGAACGGCGCCTATATTCGGGTGCACCACTTTGCGAGACAGTCGGCCTCACCGATTCCGCTGCTCACTGCGATGGCGGCGCGCACTAAGCATATTGAGGTCGGCACCGGCGTCATTGATATGCGCTATGAAAACCCGCTCTATCTCGCTGAGGAGGCGGCTGCTCTCGACTTGATTTCTGGACGCCGAATCGCGCTTGGTATTAGTCGGGGTTCCCCCGAACCGGCCGTGCGCGGGTATGAAGCGTTTGGGTACACGGGCTCGTCGGACGAGCGCGGTGCCGACATCGCGCGCGACAAGTTCGAACTGTTTCTGCAGGCAATCGATGGTGACAAAGTTGTTGAGGGTGACCCGCAGATGGTCGGTCACGGGCAACGTTTGGCGATTGAGCCACAGTCACCGGGGCTGCGCGAGCGCATTTGGTGGGGTGCCGGCAGCCGTGAGACGGCAGAGCAAACTGGGCGCCTTGGCCTGAACCTCATGAGTTCGACGCTGCTCACCGAGGCAACCGGGCAGCCGTTTCATGTGTTGCAGCGCGAGCAGATCGACCGTTTTCGTGAGGCCTATCGGTCGGCTGGACACGCCGGTTCTCCGCGGGTGAGTGTGAGCCGCAGTGTGTTTCCGATCATGAACCAGCAAGATGAGCTGTATTTTGGGCTGCGTTCACGCGAGAACGATGACCAGATCGGCATCATCGACGGTATGCGCAGCACGTTCGGCAAGACCTACGCTGACTCGCCCGATCGGCTCATCGAGAAGCTTCGCGCTGACGAGGCAGTGATGGCGGCTGACACGCTCATGCTGACGATTCCGAACCAGCTTGGGCCCGAATACAACCTGCACGTGCTCGAGTCGTTCGCGAAGCACGTCGCGCCAGCCCTCGGCTGGAAGCCGAACTGGGAGGGGACAGTCGAGGGGTATCCGATCAGCTGAACTCCTCTTCATTACTGAAGTTCGTTTGCTGAGAAGTCATAGACCATGACGATCTCCTCATCGTGATCATCAACCGCTTTGAAACCGAGTCGCTCATACAACCGGAGCGCTGGGTTTGAATTCTGAACCGAGAGTGATGCCTGTGGGTATCCACGTTCTCTGAGCAGTTCGAGCACTTGCCTCATGAGGAGCTCGCCGATGCCTCTCCCCCGGCACTCAGGCAGCACAGATATCGAGAACTCAGGCGTATGGGCGTCGATATTGCCGTAACCCCTGACTTCTCCTGCAATGATCCGCGTCCACACTGCTCCGACAAGTCTCTGACCTTTGACTGCGACGAGACACACATCGTCAGGCTTGCCCCACTCCTCGATATATGCGGCCACTTCGGGAACAGTGAGAACGCTTCGCGGTATGGGGTTATCAGGATCGGGTTGGTGAATTGCGAGATAGAGAAAGTCTGCAAGTTTGTCGACTTCATTGGCTTCAATTGGACGAATGAACGTGCCCAGCTTCTCTCACCCCGATTCATCGAGAATAAACATGCGTGTTACACTGTAACACAGGAGGGAATTATGGCTACGACAACCGTCACCCTGCGTCTCGCAGCGTCTGAGAAACAAGTACTTGCTGATTACGCAAAGACCTTCGGCATGAGCATTTCTGAGTTCGTACGCACCGCAGCGCTCTCTCGCATCGAAGATGAGCTTGACCTGGTGGCGTGGGAAGAGGCCAAGCGCGAGCTTGACGCCGATCCCAAGACATTGACAGCCGACGAGGCCGCGGCGAAATACCTGTAAATGTGGAGGCTTCTCTATTCCCAACGCGCCGACAAGCACCTCAGCAAGCTCGATCCGGGTGTGCGCCGCGTCATCGTGGCATGGCTAAATAAAAACATCGACGGCTGTGACAACCCGCGCACGCAGGGCAAGGGCCTCACTGCTG
>JAAZHL010000275.1 GCA_012510755.1 Leucobacter sp. | reverse complement strand
CTCGGGCACGATCGAACTGCTGGTCGCGGCGCGGGTCATGCAAGGGCTCGGTGCCTCGATGATGACGCCGCAAACGATGGCGGTGATCACCCGCATCTTTCCGCCACGCGAACGCGGCCAGGCCATGGCGCTGTGGGGTGTGACGGCGGGAGTCGCGACACTGACCGGGCCCATTCTCGGTGGTTTTCTGCTGATGGGGCTTGGCTGGGAGTGGATCTTCTTCATTAACGTGCCCGTCGGCATCGTTGCGCTCGTGCTCACCATGCGTTATGTGCCGCGCTTGCCAACGAGTGCGCACCGTTTCGACTGGCTCGGGGTGGCGCTCAGCGGCATCGGCATGTTCTTGCTCGTCTTCGGCATTCAAGAGGGCGAGAGCTTCGACTGGGGTGTGATCTGGGGGCCGGTCACCGTGTGGGGGCTCATCATCGCGGGCGCCGTGACCCTCACGCTATTCGTGGTGTGGCAGCGAGTGCAGGGTGGCGAGCCGCTGATTCCGCTGCGCATCTTCGCCGACCGCAACTTCTCAGTCGGCACTGCCGCGATCATGATGGTGGGCCTGTCGATGACCAGCATCAGTCTGCCGTTTATGTTCTATCTGCAACTCGTGCACCGGCTGACCCCGGCCCAGTCAGCGCTCATGATGGTGCCGATGGCCGTGTGCTCGATCGTGCTTGCGCGGCCGGTGGGCAAACTGGTTGATCGGCGAGACCCGCGGCGGTTGCCGATCTTTGGGTTGCTCACCGTCGCGAGCGGATTGCTGCTCTACTATTTTCTTTCGCCTCCCGAGAACTCGGTGCTGTGGCTGCTCATTCCGAGCACGCTGCTCGGAATCGGTCAGTCGTTCATGTGGGGGTCGCTCGCCACGTTGACGACGTTCAACCTCGCCCCGAAAATCGCCGGAGCTGGCTCTGGTGTGTATAACACGAGCCGGCAGATCGGGGCCGTGCTGGGGGCGGCGGCGATGGCCGTGCTCATGCAGTCGCGCATCACAGCGAAGTTTGGTGAGGGGTCTGCGGCCGCGAGTCTGCTCGGGGAAGGTGGCGGTGGTGCGGGCGGTGACGTTGCCGGGGGCAACTTAACGGTGCTGCCCGAGTCGTTGCGTGAGGGGTTCGCGGCGGCGATGGCCGAGTCGCTGCTCATGCCGGTGGCGGCAGTGCTTGTGGCAGCCGTGATCTCGTTGCTGTTCTTGCCGCGACCCGAGCCGAATGCGGTGCAGCGCCCGAGCGAGGCCGCAGGCTGACCCGCGGCTGCCGTGCGCTGACCTGCCTGCCCGTCCGCGCGTCCGCGCCTGTCGGTGGTTCAGAGTAGTCTCGCTCACATGAGCATGATGCATGGAGGCCCGGGCGGCGGGCGTGGGCGTGTGTCTGGCGGCGACTACGAGCGGCAGCGCGAGCTGAACGCTGAGGCGCCGAAGATTCGCGGTCTCGGGCCACGCATCGCTGAGCTCTTTCAGCCCTACCGGGCCCGTCTCACAGTGGTCATTGCCCTCGTGCTAATCTCGGCCGCGCTCGGCATTCTGCCGCCACTCATCACTGAGCGGGTGTTTGACGACGGCCTGTTTCCGTCAGCTGGTTCACCAAACGTGCCGCTGCTGGTGTGGCTGGTGAGCGCCATGCTCATCATTTTCGTTGTTAGCCAGGTGCTGGGCATTTTTCAAACCAAGCTTACGGCACAGGTCGGCAACAACGTGATGGGAGATCTGCGGGTCAAGCTCTTTGCCCACCTGCAGTCGATGGAGCTTGGCTTCTTCACCCGCACCAAAACGGGGGTGATTCAGTCTCGTCTACAAAACGACGTGGGCGGGGTCGCAAACGTACTCTCAAACACCGTCTCGAGTGTCATCGGCAACACCGTAACCGTGATCGCGGCCTTCATCGCGATGCTGCTGCTCAGCTGGCAGCTCACCATTATTGCGGTGATTATGCTGCCGCTGCTTGTCGCAAGCCAGCGCAAGGTGGGGCAGATTCGGGCGCGCATCGCGGGGCAGACGCAAGAGTCGCTCAGCGAAATGAGCGCCATCACCCAAGAAGCGCTCTCGGTGTCAGGTGTGCTGCTCGCCAAAACCTATTCTCGCCAGCAGGCAGAAACCGAGCGCTATGCACTCGAGAACCGCAACCAGATTGAACTACAGGTGCGGCAGACAATGAGCGGCCAGCTGTTCTTCGGCGTCGTGCAGGTGTTCATGTCGGCGGTGCCTGCCATTGTCTACCTCGTGTCAGGTTGGCTGATCGCGGCAGCGCAGGGTCAAGGCTACGAGCCAGACATTACCGCTGGCACGATTGTGGCGTTCACGACGGTGCAGTCGCGACTCCTG
>JAAZHL010000448.1 GCA_012510755.1 Leucobacter sp. | reverse complement strand
GCCCACGAGTGATGCGAACGCAAAAACCGCAGTCAGAGCGGAAATCAGCTTGCCTCCCCATGCCGGGAATGCCGCCGCGTATGCCGCCGCGCCGAGTGCCGCCGCATCAACGCCGTTCCCGGGCACGAACGCGCCGGAGCAGAGTATGACAAGCGCGGTAACGGTGCACATGAATACAGTGTCGGTGAACACCTCAAATATTCCCCACATGCCCTGCCTTTCGGCTGAGTCGGTGTCGGTTGCCGAGTGAATTATCGCGGTGCTGCCCAGCCCCGCCTCGTTCGAGAAAACGCCTCGGGCAATACCGTAGCGCATAGCCTTGAACATGCCGAAGCCCATAAGTCCCCGCGCGGTGAACGCTTCGGAGAATATCAGCCCCACGCTCGGCACTATGTTTTCGAGGCAGACAAAAAGCACCGCAAAGGACAGTCCGAGGAACACCGCGCTCATAACAGGCACTATCTTTTCGCTTGCGGACGCGATTCGTTTTAAGCCGCCGAGAATTACAGCCGCGCCGAGCACGGCGCAAACAACCCCGCTTATGACGGGGGAGAGTCCGAACGAGCTTTTCAGCGCGTCGGCAACGGAATTCGACTGTGTCATATTGCCCGTTGCGAGTGAGGCAATAACGCAAAAGACCGAAAACACCTTTGCCGTGCGCCTGAAGCCCAGACCGCGCTCCATGTATATCATTGCGCCGCCGCACCATTCATTTCGGCTGTTTTTGCAGCGGTATTTTATACCGAGCACGTTTTCCGCGTATGCGGTCATCATACCCAGCAGCGCGGATACCCACATCCAGAAAACCGCCCCCGGCCCTCCGGCGTATATCGCCGTCGCCACACCGACGATATTGCCTGTGCCGATGCACGCCGCAAGTGCCGAGCAAAGTGCCTGAAATTCGCTTATGCCGTCACCGGTGTGTTTTTGGTTGTCCCTGAGAGCGGAGATTATCGTGCAGCGCAGCCATGTTGCGATGCCGCGAAATTGGAAAAATCCGCTTTTGACACTGAAAAGCAGCCCCGTAAAAAGGAAAAGCCCCAGCATGGGCGGACCCCACACCGCCGCACCTATAAATTGAAGTATTCCGTTAAGCATCCTCATCGCCCCTTCAAATTAATTATTATGAACAAGCGGTGCGATTTATTAACGAATAATGAGCAGCGCCGCACACGACAGAAAACAGGCGGCATAAGGATTCTATCCCTATGCCGCCTTAATCTTTTTAATTTATTCCTCGCCGTACAATGCCCTTATAACCTCTCCGGCGAGCAAAAGACCCGCCGCCGCAGGAACAAAGGCGATGCTCGAGGGCGTGTTCACCTTTGTGCAGGAGTCGCTTCGGAATTCGGAAAGAGGAGCGCGCGGATTTTCGCGCGAATAGATTACCTTAAGCTCGGGAACACGCCTTGCGCGCAGCTCCTTGCGCATCACGCGGCACAGAGGGCATACGGAGGTTTCATATATATCCGCAACCTCAAAAAGCTCCGGATGCATCTTGTTTCCCGTGCCCATGCTGCTAATGAGCGGTATTCCCATGCCGTGCGCCCTGACAGCTATATCAATTTTTGCGCTTACGGTATCAACCGCGTCTATAATATAATCGTATTGCACATCGAAAAATTCTTTGC
>JAAZHL010000274.1 GCA_012510755.1 Leucobacter sp. | reverse complement strand
GTCTCGACGTGTGAGAGAGCAAGCTTTTTTGTGCGACCGGACACCCGTCTGCCGGTGTCAGCTCCGAGGGTGAGTACGCGAGCGTACTGAAAATGATAGCTGGCAGATTGCGGGTCGGCGGAAAGACAGCTGGCAATGTTCACCTCGGCCTGTTCGTGGTCGCCGATATGGCCGTAGGCGTACGACAGCAGATACCGCGCCGATTCGTGTTGGGGGTCGAGACCGACGAGGCCTTCGAGCACGCGAATCGCTGCTGCGTCACGATGCACCCGTATGAGCAGCCAACCAAGCATCTGCAGCAAGTCGGGGTGGTCTGGGGTGAGCGCGAGTTGTGTCTCAACCAGCGCGATTGCGTCGTCTTCACGGGACTGTGCCGCGAGCAGTTCTGCTTGTTGCAGAGCCGCCTGCGCCTGGGTGTCGCCGTGTTCGCTCACTTCTTCGGTTTCTTCAGCTTCACCTTCTGCTCTGACTCGAGGTAGAGCTTGAGGTCGTCATACCTGCCGTCAGCATTTGCAAAGTCGACGACATTTCGTGCGCTTTGCAGCCAGGGCCCAGTGCTCGGTTTGATCTCGTCGAGTGCGTTGCGCATATCGGCCATGCTGATCGGCCGTAATTGGCCTGAGGCGATGGAGTCGCTCATCGCATGTTCGGCAGCGGTAGCAACGACGTGGGTCAAGTCAGCACCCGAGAATCCGTGAGTGTTGCTGACGAGCTCGTCGAGATCGATGCCAGCGATGGGTCGGTCCTTGAGCGCATACTTGAGAATCGCCGCGCGTGCAGACGGATCGGGTGCGGTGACCAGCACGATGCGGTCGAACCGGCCCGGCCGAAGCAGGGCATTGTCGATGTCCCACGGGTGGTTGGTTGCCGCGAGCACAAAGACACCGTCATTGTCAGCGCCGATGCCGTCCATCTCCTGCAAAATCTGGTTGACGACGTTGCGCATCCACCCCATGTTTGAGTAGCCCGACCGCTTGCCACCCAGCGAATCGAGTTCGTCAATAAAGAGCACGCATGGCGCGAGGTCGCGGGCACGATCAAACACACGGCGCACATTCTTCTCGCTTGCGCCCATCACGCCATCGAGAATGTCGGCGATGGTCACGCTGAGAAAGCGAGCATTCAGCTCGCCAGCAACAGCGCGGGCGAGATAGGTCTTGCCGGTGCCTGGCGGGCCATAGAGCAACAGGCCGCCGCGCAGGCTCTTGCCGTAGGCCTTGGCAATTTCTGGGTTGCGCATGGGCTCGAGAAAAGCGAGCCGCAGACGCTCTTTCACCTTCTCGAGACCGCCGACGTCGGCCAGGGTGATCTGCTCAGGCAGCGGCTCTTCGAAGAACTTCGGGTCTTCACTTTCGTTGACCCTGATGAAACCATCTTCGATTTCTGGCTGTTCGCCATCGCTGTTCGTGGTGCTGTCTTCGAAGCTGACGGCAGGTTCGTCGAGGGTCGCACCCGAGCCGTCGGTGACGAACGGCGGGTCAATGTCAACGCCGATTTCTTGCTCGAGCTTTGCCCAATCGAGGTCGCCATGTGCAGCTGAAGTCGACTGAGCTGGGGGCGCAGGTTGCGCGGGCGCAGATTGCACAGGCGGTTGTGCTTCTGCTGCAGGCACCTCAGCTGCGGCAGGGCTCGCGCCGATAGCCCGCCGCAAAAGTTCTTGCGCCTGCGCGTTCGCCGGATCCTTGCCGAGCACCGTGCCGAGCTCTGCGATCGCACGATCAACCTCGCCTGCCTCAAGCAAGAGCGACGCGAGATGTACGCGCAGCGGGTGAGCGTCGGGGTTCGTCTGCAGCGCCTCTGAGAGCGACTTGATGAGCTCAGACAATATCTGCTCCTTCAGGGTCGGCCAACTTCCATTATCGCGCGCACTTTCGGTCGGCGATGACGTCACCTGTGCGAAATTTTCACGCTGCGATCGGGCCGCGACGGCGAGCACCTGCAGCACACAGAATGCCCCGAGCGCATACCCGGGGCATTCGATGCGTTGCGTGCGACTTGCGCTTAGCCAGCGAACCTGAAGAGCTTCTTGTTCGCGAACTCGAGCATGCCCACCTTGCCGAGTTCGCGGCCGTAGCCTGACTTCTTCACCCCACCGAACGGCACGTCGGCTCCCTCGAGACCGGCGGCGCCAATAAACACCATGCCCACATCGAGCTGATTGCCGACGCGTTCGGCGCGATCGAGATCGTCGCAAATGATGACCGAGCCGAGGCCGTAGGGGGAGCTGTTTGCGAGCTCGATGGCTTCTTCGTCACTTGAGACGCGGTAGAGCTGTGCCACCGGGCCGAACAGTTCTTGGCTGTAGACGTCCATCGCTGGGGTCACGTCGCCAATCACTGATGGGGTGTAGACGTTGCCGTCGGGGGAGTTGTCGCCGACGAGCAGGCTCGCGCCCTGTTCGAGTGCGCTGCTCACCTGGCCAGTCAGTGTCTTCGTGGCGCCCGCTGACGACATCGGGCCAAAATGTTCACCGTAGCTTTGGCCGCCGATGGCTTCGAGAAACTTCTGTGAAAACGCGTCGTACAGGTGATCCATGACGACAATACGCTTCGAACCGTTGCAGGCCTGCCCAGTGTTTTCCATGCGGCCGCCCACTGCGTGTTCGACTGCGTGGTCAAGGTCGGCGGTGTCGAGCACCAAGAAGACATCGCTGCCGCCTAACTCGAGCACACATTTCTTGAGGTGTTTGCCGGCCTGCTCGGCGACGATGGCCCCCGCACGTTCAGAGCCGGTGAGCGAGACGCCTTGCACCCGGTCGTCGGCGATCATGGTGCTGAGCTGTTCGTGGCTCGCGAAGACGTTGACATAGGCGCCCTCGGGGAAGCCTGCGTCGAGAAAGAGCTGTTGCAGCGCGAGTGCAGATTCGGGGCATTGGCTTGCGTGCTTCAAGATGACGGTGTTGCCGAGGATGAGGTTTGGCACGGCAAAGCGTGCAACTTGGTAGTAGGGGTAGTTCCAGGGCATAATCCCGAGGATCACGCCAATACCTTGAAAGCGGAAGAAGCTCTTGAGGCCGTCTTCGACTTCGAGCGGCTCGTCGGCAAGCCACTGTTCGGCGTTGTTCGCGAATGCTGCGGCGATTGCGCCTGAGAACTCGGCCTCGCCGATCGCTTGGTCGAGTGGTTTGCCCATTTCGCGGTTGATGATCGCGCCGAGCTCGTCTTTGCGTTCATCAAACAGTGCTGCGAGGCGAGCAGCGAGCGCCGCGCGTTCGGCGACGGTGGTGTTTCGCGACCACTCTCGATAGGTCTGTTGGGTCTGTGCGAGCGCGGCCTCTACCTCGGCTGCGGTGGCTTCTGGGTATTCGGCGAGGGTCTCGCCCGAGGCCGGGTTAATGACTGCAAAATTGGCCATGATGTTCAACACTCCTTTGGTGAACGACGCGGTTGGCTGGTACGGCCAGTTTGTCACAAAGCGTCCGTCTGCTCCATCTTTTCGAAAAACTCTGTGGAATCGCACATTTTATGAGCATTTCGGCATCTTTTCGAGGCTGATGAACGCGAATCAGTTGAAAAATGCCTCGCGGTTGACAGGCCGACCGGCGACTTTTCGGCAGGCTGCGCCTTTCACCGTTGCTCTTCTCAAGGTGCTGGTCACGGCAGCTGTATTGGCACCGTGTCGGTGACCGGTGTGGCGTCTTTGCCGCGCAGGTCTGGCAGCCAGCGCGCGCTGAGCGCTGAGGCGAGCACCGTGACGATCAAGAACCCCGCCGAGACAGCGATGCCGCCCACGGCGCCATTCCAGTCGATGGCGATGCCCGCGATCGCCGACCCGATGGCCACGCCGACGAGTTGACCGGTGCCGACCCAGCCATAGGCTTCCGCGGTTTCAGAGAACTTCACCGTCGAACTGACCACGGTAAACAGCGCTGCGAGCATGGGGGCCACACCGATGCCGCCAAAGAACAACGCAATGCTGAGCCACACCGGATCGAGGTTGATGAGACACAGGGCGGTGCCCACAAGCACGATCGTCGCGCGGACGGTCATTGACCACGGGGTGATGTCTCGGTGGCCGATAAGAAAGCCGCCGATGATCGAGCCGACAGAGAAGATGGCGAGGATCACGCCAGCCTCAATCCCATCGTGCCCGAACGCGGCGACGATGCCGGTTTCGAGCGCGGCAAACGAGGCGACGAAACAGAACCCGACCCCTGACGAAATTAAGACGGTCGGTTTGGTGAGCACTGCCCCGAGCCGCCCGCGTGATGCGGGTAGTCGCACCCGGCCGAGTTCTGGACTTGTGATGAGCCAAAAGCCGCCGCCCGTTAAGAAGGCCGCAGCCGCAATGAGGCCCCACACGGTGCTGATTTGCGTTGAAATGAAGACGGCGGCGACCGGCCCGAAGATCCAGATGATCTCTTGTGCGGAGGCATCGAGCGAGAACAGCCCTGAGACGCGGTTAGCTAGTACGAGCCCTGGGTAGATCGAACGCACGGCGGGGGTGACTGGCGGCGTGGTGAGGCCGACGAAGAATGCGATGATTGCAACCGCGGCGAGTGGCACCATCGTCAGTGCGATGATGAGCAAGAGCCCAGCGCAACTGATGGTGGTCACGAGCAGTACGAGCCGCATGCCGAAGCGGCCGAGCAACCGGCTCGTGATTGGTCCCGCGATCGCCTGTCCGATGCTTTGCGCCGCGAGCACCACACCAGCAGACGTGTAGTTGCCGTAGCGCAGTTCGATGTGCAGCAAGATGGTGATCGAGAGCATGCCGAACGGCATCCTGGCGGTTAACTGCGACAGCAGAATGCGCAATACGCCTGGAGTGCGCGCCAGGTCACGATAGATGCCCACCAGGGGATTCTAGTGTGCTGCGAGTACCTTCTGAATGCGTTGCAGAGAGACGGGCTCAGCGGTGCGGAGTTGTTGCGCAAAGAGACTCACCCGAAGCTCTTCGAGCAGCCAGCGTGCATGCCGCAGCGAGTCGGCGGCATCTGGTGTGAGCGGGATCGTTCCGCCTGCATCGTTGAAGAGCGTGGTCGCGCGGTCGACGTCATTTTGTCGCGCACGGTCGCGGCCGGGGTGCTCGGTGAGTGCACGCATACGCTGGGTCACCGCTTGCAGGTAGACGACGACCCGCTCGAGACGTTCGAGGCCGGTGTGTGAGACGAACCCTTCCCCTGAGCCAGCGGCCCAGACCAACCCGTTGATCTGCTGCTGTGCGTCAGCAACTTGGCTCAGCACATGCAGCGATTTCGCTGCGTCGACAGCCTTGCGAGCCTCTCTCGCAGCACCGAGCACGCGTGCCGTGAGCGCGATGCCTGCGTAGATGTCTTCGATGAGTGCAGTCGCATAGGCGTCAGCAACTGCCTCGAACGTGTCGGCCCGCCAAATGAGGCCATCGGGTGCCACTCGACGAATGGCGCGGTCGGCCACGGCGAGCGACACGTCTGCGATGGCATCGTCGAGGGTGCGGTACGGGCCAGCACCGAGCAACAGTTTTTCGTCATTGCTGAGGTGGTCGCGCACATAGCTTGCGGGGCTCGGCGAGCTGAGCGTGAGCAGGCGCCGAATCCCGCGCCTTGTGAGCCGGGTCTGCTCACCCGCATCGGCAACTAGCACGAGGTCGACACTGGTGCGTCGGTCGACCAACGCGGGGTAGGCGCGAACCGTGCCTGCGCCGCCGCGGCCGCCCGCATAGCTAGAGTCAACGTGTTTCGGCAGATCGCCGAAGCTCCAGCTGGTGAGTCCCTTGCGCTCGAGGTTGTGCTGCGGCAGGGCCGCCTGAGCCACTCGCGCGACACCCTTGACTGCGCTGTCTTTGTGGGTGTGCTGCAGCTCAGCGAGATTCTTGCCCGTGCCAACTGCCCGGCCCCGCGCATCGATGACTCGGTAGGTGGGCGTGAGGTGAGGCGGCAGCTTGGTGAGGTCGAAGTCGTTCGCGGCAACTTGTACGCTCGTGCGGCGTCGTATCTCTTGCGCGAGCAATTCGGTCAGCTGCGGCACGGCAGCATCGTGCGTGCCGTCGAGCTGAGAAGAAATCGCGGCAAGCAGCGTGCGCCCCCAGTCAGCAGCTGGCACGACATGTTTGCGGATGGCTTTGGGCAGCGCGCGAATGAGCGCAGTGACCAGTTCTTCGCGTAAACCTGGCACGAGCTTGTCAAACTGATCTGCCTCGACGCGTGGCAGCAGCGGCAGGGGCACGGTGACGGTCACCCCATCATCGATTGCGCCGGGTTCGAAACGGTAGCGCAGCTTCAGCTTCTGGTCACCGTGGCGCCACTCCCGTGGAAACTCAGTCTCGTCGACCGTCTGCTCGTCGTCTTCGAGCAGGTCGTCGCGGCTCATGTTGAGCAGCTTGGGGGAGGTACGCTGTTCACGCTTCCACCAGCCTTCAAAGTCGCGGGTGCTTGCGACCGAGGCAGGAATACGTGCATCGTAGAAGTCGAACACGACGTCGTCATCGCCAACGAGACCACGCTGCCGGGTGCGTTCTTCAAGCTGCTGGAGTTCGCGGCGCAGTTGCCGGTTCGCGCGGTCGAACGCATGGGGTGAGTCCCATTCGCCATCGACCAGTGCGTGCCGAATAAAGAGTTCGCGGGCGAGCGGCAGATCGAACCGTGACAGCAGCACCCTGCGTTGGCCGACGATGGGCACGCCGTAGAGGGTGACACGCTCATAAGCGACCGCTGCGCCCTGACGTTTTTCCCAGCGAGGTTCGCTGACCTGCCGCTTGGCAAGGGGCCCCGCAAGCTGCTCTGCCCACGCAGGATCGATTGCTGCGTTGCCGCGAGCGAAGAGGCGGCTGGTTTCGACGAGTTCGACACTCATCACTGTTTCGGGGGGCTGCTTGACGAGGGTTGAACCGGGGTGCAGCACGAAACGGGTGCCGCGCGCACCCACATATTCCTGTGCGGGCTTGCGGCGGCCAGCGGGCGTACCGTTGCGGCTCGCGCCGGACACCCTGCGATCTTGCAAGTCGTCTCGAACGCCGAGGTGCGACAGCAAGCCTGCAAGCACCGACTGATGTATCGCGTCTGACGGTGCGGTTTGCTCAGGCGATACCTCGCCTGAGCCCGAGCGCCGACTGACCGCAATACGGCTAATCTGCCGGTTCAGATCCATCCACTCACGCACCCGCAAGTAGTTGAGAAACTCGGCTTTGCACAGGCGCCGAAACGCACTCGACGAGAGCGCTTGCTGCTGTTCGCGCAGATAGTTCCAGAGATTCAGCAACGTCATGAGATCGCCGAGTGGGTCATTGAAACGTGCGTGCAATTCATCGGCCTTGCCGCGCTGTTCGGCGGGTCGCTCGCGCACATCTTGCACGGTAAGTCCCGCAACGAGTGCGACGACCTGATCAGTCACCCCGTGGCGGCGTGCCTCGACCACCATGCGAGCAAACCGGGGCTCGATCGGCAGGCGCGAGAGCTCACGGCCGATCTTCGTGATGCGCGGGGGGCCAGCACGACGAGCGTGCGTGACCGCACCGAGCTCTTCGAGCAGTGCGAGGCCGTCGCGAATGTCGCGCGCCACAGGTGGGGTCAGAAACGGAAATTCACTGATCTCGCCAAGGCCCAATGCGAGCATCTGCAGAATCACACTGGCGAGACCGGTGCGCAGAATCTCGGGCTCCGTGAACTCTGGGCGGCTCTGAAAATCTTCTTCGCTGTACAGGCGAATCGCAATGCCAGGGCTGGTGCGACCCGACCGTCCCGAACGCTGGTTAGCGCTTGCCTGCGAAATGGCTTCAATCGGCAGACGTTGCACTTTGCTGCGCGAACTGTAGCGCGAAATACGCGCGGTGCCCGCGTCGATCACCGAGCGAATGCCCGGCACGGTGAGGCTCGTCTCGGCCACGTTGGTAGCCAACACGATGCGCAACGCACCAGAACGGTTCTGTTCGAACACGCGATGCTGCTCGGCCGCGCTGAGCCTGCCATAGAGCGGCAGCACCTCGAACGCGCGGGCGTGACTCGAACGACCGCGATTTCGGCCCTTGAGCATATCTGTAGCATCGCGAATCTCGGCCTCACCGCTCAAGAACACCAGCACATCACCCGCAGCCTCACGGGCCAACTCGTCGACCGCCGCGCCAATGGCCTCAAACAGGTCGCGTTCGCGTTTGCGGGTGGTGAGGTGCCCGGTCTTCGGATCCTCGGATATCTGCTCTTCAACCAACGGTCGATAGCGCAACTCGACAGGATACGTGCGCCCCGACACCTCGATAATGGGAGCCGGCTCGCCCGTAGCATCGGCGAAATGCTTCGCAAATGACTCGGGGTCAATCGTGGCAGACGTGATGATGACCTTGAGGTCAGGCCTGCGTGGCAGTAGCGTCTTCAAATAGCCGAGCAAGAAGTCGATATTGAGACTGCGTTCGTGCGCCTCGTCGATGATGATGGTGTCATACGCGCGCAAATCACGGTCGCGATGAATTGCGTTCAGCAGAATGCCGTCGGTCATCAGCCGAATCTTCGTGTCTGCCCCGACCTTGTCGGTGAATCGCACTTGATACCCGACGAGCCCACCAAGATCGCTGCCGAGTTCTTCAGCAATACGCTCGGCGATCGTGCGGGCTGCAATGCGCCGAGGCTGCGTGTGCGCGATGCGTTCGCGACCAAGCTCAAGGCAGATCTTCGGCAGCTGTGTCGTCTTACCGGAGCCGGTTTCGCCGGCCACGATCACAACTTGGTGGGCAGCGATCGTGCGTGCGATTTCGTGCCGAAGCTGGCTCACCGGCAGCTCGGGAGGAAACGTGATAATCGTCGGGATTGGCATGTCACTTCTATTATGGGCTGTGCACACGATGACTTAATGGGGGTGCTCGACAATGAGAGAGCCTGCTTTGGTGAAACTAGAGTTGAACGACGGCCGCGAGATTCCACAACTCGGCCTCGGCACATGGAAGCTTGACGATCACGAAGCCGAACGCGTGGTGGGCGAAGCCCGCGAACTCGGGTAGCGACACTTCGACACGGCTTCGGTCTACGAAAACGAGCGTGGCGTCGGTCGTGCGATTGCCGCCAGCGGTGTGCCACGGAGTGAAATCTTTGTCACGACCAAGCTGCGCAACAGCGATCAGCAAGACCCACACGGTGCGTTTGACGCCAGCCTCGAACGGTTGGGCCTCGACTACGTCGATCTCTACCTCATTCACTGGCCGGTGCCGACGCGAGGGCACGCAGTGACCGCTTGGCGCGGGCTCATCGAAATTTTGGGTACACCGCAGTGCAAATCAATTGGCGTGTCGAATTTCGAGATTGCGCACCTGAACGAGCTGTTGCGTGAGACCGGCGTGGTACCGACGGTCAACCAGATCGAGTTGCACCCGGTTCATCAGCGGCGTGAACTGCGCGAGTTCTGTGCGCAACACGACATTGTGGTCGAGTCGTGGGGCCCCCTGAGCCAAGGCAAGACCGACTTGCTTGAACGCCCGCAGCTGCAGGCAATGGCCGCAGAACACGGTAAATCTGTGGCACAGATCGTGCTGCGGTGGCATGTGCAGCACGGCCTGGTCGTGATTCCGAAGTCGTCTCGCCCTGCTCGTCTCGCAGAGAACCTGGCCGTCTTCGACTTCGAACTCAGCGGCGAGCAGATGGCCGAGATCGATGCGATGGACGAGCAACGCCGCCTGGGCCTTAACCCATTCACCCACGAGTAGTCGTGAGAGTGCGCGTACAGGCCGTGTTCGCGCTCTAGGATAGAGAGCATGTCTAAAGTGCTTTCTTCACTCCCCGTCGGCGAGCGCGTCGGCATCGCTTTTTCTGGCGGTCTTGATACCTCGTGCGCGGTTGCTTGGATGCGCGAGAACGGTGCGATTCCCTGCACCTATACCGCCGATATTGGGCAGTACGATGAACCCGATATCGATGGTGTCGCAGGTCGCGCGAAAGAATATGGCGCTGAGATCGCGCGCCACGTCGACGCGAAGTTGCCGTTGGTTGAAGAAGGGTTCGTGGCGTTGCAGTGCGGCGCGTTCAACGTGCGCTCTGGCGGTAAGACCTACTTCAATACGACGC
>JAAZHL010000273.1 GCA_012510755.1 Leucobacter sp. | reverse complement strand
GCCGCGTGCGGTTCGGGCCGCGCGGCTCATTCGGGTTTGCTCACTCACCCCTGCAGTCTACGCCTGCAAGCTTGAAGCTGGTCTCAGCCTGGGCCGGTGACCGGGAGCGCCCTCAGAGTTCGTGGCCAAGAACCCAAGAACTCAAGAACCCAAGAACTCAAGAACCCAAGAACCGAGAAAGCGAGAAGGGGCGGCGGGACGATGAAAAGGGGCAGCGAGAAGCAGCAGCGAGAAACGGCAGCGAGAAGGGAAGGCGAAAGGAAACGGGAAGAGAATACGAGAAAAGGAGACGCAGCCCAGAAGACGATAGGATTAGTCTTCGTGTCAGAGAGCAACCCGATCACGCAGCAGGCCGCAAACGAAGCGGTAGACCTGGCGCTCGCCGCATTTGCCGCCGCCACTACGAGCGCCGAGCTGAAGCAGGCCCGCGCAGAGCACGCAGGCGACGGTTCGCCCATCGCGAGACTCAACGCGAAAATGCGCGAGGTTCCCAAAGAGCTGAAGGCCGAGACCGGTAAGTTCATGGGGCAGGCGCGTGGCCGCATCGAGGGTGCCTACAAACAGCGCGAGGCAGAGCTTGCCGAGAAAGAAGCGGCCGAGCGGCTCATCGCCGAGACTGTTGACGTAACTGAGGCACCGGTGCGTCGCACGACCGGCACCCGGCACCCGCTTGCACAGCTGCAAGATGAGATCGGTGATGTGTTCATCGGCATGGGCTGGGAGATCGCCGAAGGCCCCGAGCTTGAGCACGAGTGGTACAACTTTGATGCGCTCGGGTTTGACCCCGACCACCCGGCTCGGGCCATGCAAGACACCTTCTTTGTTGACCCGCCCGAGCGTCACCTGCTGCTGCGCACGCACACCTCACCGGTGCAGGTGCGTTCATTGCTCGATCGTGAGCTGCCGCTGTACGTCATCGCCCCGGGCCGCGTGTACCGCACCGATGAGCTCGACGCGACGCACACTCCGGTCTTTCATCAGGTCGAGGGCATCGCAATCGATAAGGGCCTCACGATGGCCCACCTGCGTGGCACGCTCGAGCATTTTGCGCGCCAAATGTTTGGTGACGAGGCGAAGATTCGTCTGCGCCCGAACTTCTTTCCGTTCACCGAGCCAAGCGCCGAAATGGATGTTTGGCAGCCGAACGCCAAGGGCGGGGCACGCTGGGTGGAGTGGGGCGGCTGCGGCATGGTCGACCCGAATGAACTGCTCGCTGCCGGCATCGATCCTGATGAATACCAGGGTTTCGCGTTTGGCATGGGCATCGAACGCACACTGCAATTTCGTCACGACCTCAACGACATGCGCGACATGGTTGAGGGCGACATTCGTTTCAATCGTCAATTCGGAGGCCTCGTCTGATGCGTATTCCACTCAGTTGGCTCGCCGAGCACGTTGCACTGCCCGCGGGCGCCACCCCAGAGCAGGTGCACGCCGACCTGGTGCGCGTCGGGTTTGAAGAAGAGTCGATCCGCCGCTTCGAGGCAACCGGCCCCATTGTGGTCGGTGAGGTGCTTTCGCGCGATCCTGAGCCCCAAGCAAACGGCAAAACGATCAACTGGTGCCAGGTGCGCGTGGCGCCCGAGGGTCAGCGGGCTGCCGACGGCGGCGAAGATGTGCGCGGCATCGTGTGTGGCGCCCACAACTTTGAAGTCGGCGACAAAGTTGTGGTGACCCTGCCCGGTGCGGTGCTGCCCGGCGATTTCAAGATCACCCCGCGCAAGACCTATGGTCACGTGAGCGACGGCATGATTGCGTCGGCGAAAGAGCTCGCTTTGGGCGAGGATCACGCGGGCATCATCGTGCTGTCACGCCTGGGGTTCTCGGCCGAGAACGGCAACGACCCGGCGATTGGCGCCGATGCGCTTGAGTTGCTCGGCATGCGCGACAGCGCGGTCGAGATTAACGTGACGCCCGACCGCGGTTATGCGTTTTCGGTGCGCGGTGTGGCTCGCGAATACTCGCACGCGACCGGTGCAGCATTCACCGACCCCGCATTCGCACTGGAAATCGGCACTGGCGCAGGGTTCGACGTGGTGCTCGACGATCAGGCCCCGATTCGCGGCAAGCAGGGCTGCACTGGCTTTATAGCGCGAGTCGTGCGAATCATTGACCCGGCGCGCCCGACCCCGCCGTGGATGGTCGCACGCCTCATTCTTGCCGGCCAGCGCTCGCTCGGGCTGCAGGTCGACATTTCGAACTACGTCATGCTTGAGTTCGGCCAGCCGTTGCACGCGTACGATCTCGCTAAACTGACCGGCGGCATTACGGTGCGCCGCGCACGTGCTGGTGAAACACTTGTCACGCTTGATGGGCAAGAACGCAAGCTGCATGTCGAGGATCTGCTGATCACTGACGAATCTGGCCCCATCGGCATGGCCGGTGTGATGGGTGGCGAATCGACAAAGACCGATGACGCCACTACTGACATTTTGATCGAGGCGGCGACGTTTGACCCCGTATCGATCGCGCGCAGTCTGCGTCGCCACAAGCTGCCGAGTGAGGCCTCGAAACGCTACGAGCGAGGGGTCGACCCGCTGGTTGCCGCGGCGGCTGCGCAGCGCATGGCAGACCTGTTGGTCGAGCTTGGCGGGGGCACGCTCGACACGCTCGGCACTAACCTGGTGGCACCGTTTGTTGCGCAGCCGGTGACGCTCAAGCTCTCTCAGGTGAATGGTCTGTTGGGCACCGACATCAGCGATGACGAAGCGCGAGCCGCGATCGAGATGATCGGTTGCGAGATTGCAGAGGCCGGGGCAGGCGTGTTGACGGTGACCCCACCGAGCTGGCGCAGCGACCTGACTCGCCCCGCAGACCTGATCGAAGAGGTTGCGCGTATTGTCGGATACGACCGCATTCCGTCTGTCTTGCCGGTTGCTCCTGCGGGCCGCGGCCGTACTCGCGAACAACATCTGCGTCGCCGTGCCGCCGATACTGCAGCGGCTTATGGGCTCGACGAGGTGCAGTGCTACCCGTTTGTGACGCGCGCGCAGCTTGACGCATTCGGTGCTGTGACCGGTGACGCGGGCGAGGGTGTGCACGCGGTGAAGCTTGCGAATCCGCTTGATGGCGAGGCGCCGTTCTTGCGTCGTTCACTGCTGCCGGGTCTTGTTGGTGCTGCGCAGCGCAATGTGTCGCGCGGGTTTACTAGCCTCTCGCTCGTCGAGTTTGGTGCAGTGTTTGACCCGGTGACCGGTGTCAAGCTCGGTACAGACAACGTGCCGCCGCTGGCCGAGAAGCCCAGTGCCGAGAAGCTTGCAGAGCTCGACGCTTCGATTCCTGCGCAGCCGCTGCGTGCGGCTGGGCTTTTGCTCGGTGATGCGGTCGCGAAGCAGCCAGGTGAGCCCGCTCGCAGCTACGATTGGGCAGACGCGCTCGACGCGGCCCGTGCTCTCGCCGATGCGGTGTCGATTCAGCTCGTGGTGCGGCAGGGTGCGCATCGCGCGTTTCACCCAGGGCGCACAGCCGAGCTGTGCATCGAGGTAGACGGCGAACTCGAAGTCGTGGGTGTGGCAGGCGAGTTGTTGCCCGAGCTGGTCGCTGAATCTCACCTGCACGGCAGAGCCCAGGCCTTTGAGCTCGAGTTGTCGCGCCTTATTGAGGCCGCCCCACGTGAGCCGCTCACCTCGCAGCTGTCGAGTTACCCAGCTGCCACGCAAGACCTGACGTTGCTAGTTGATGCAGCAGTGCCTGCAGAGGCTGTGCGTGCGGCAGTGCTTGCTGGTGCGGGCGATCTGCTTGAGCAGGCTCGACTGGTCGATGATTACCGCGGGCAAGGCGTGCCAGAAGGGCAGCGTGCGCTGACCTTTGCGCTGCGCTTCAGGGCCGCAGATCGCACACTGAAAGCAGAAGAAGCGAGCGAGGCGAAGCTCGCGGGTGTCGCCGCAGCAGAAACAGCCTTCGGGGCGAAGCTGCGCGACTAGCGGCGCGTTGTTGGCCATTTTCACGAGTTTTGCTCACTCGGTGGGGTCGTGGCCGATGACGATTCCTGTTCGTAGCTCAACCAACCTTGCTAGCACTGCTGCGGCAGCATGGGGTGAACTCACTCGTTCAGTCGCTCGGGTGTCACCGTCGCCGACCTTTATGCCAAGGTCGGTGGGGCTGAGCTGTGCAAAGGCGTCTTCATCGGTGACGTCGTCTCCAAGAAAAATGACCGGGGCCGCAGGGTGTGCGACGCGAATATTCTGCAGAGCGCGACCTTTGTCGCTCGTGCGCACCGACCCTTCACACACCCGTTTGCCGGTGCGCACGCTGAGACCGGCCTCTGCGAACAAGTGTGAGACTGCTTCAAGCAGTTCGGTCGATTGATCTTCGCTGCGCACCTGCCGGGTGTGCACGCCGAGACCATACGGTTTAGTCTCAATTCGAACTCCGGGCTCGCGTGCAAATAACTTTGACACCCGGCCGCGCACTGCCGCGAGTAGAGCTCGTTCTGCTGCAGTCAAGGGGTGTGGTCGTGTGTCACTTGCGGTGTGCTCATGGGCGGGAGTGTGTGTTGCTGGCCGTGCCATGCCAGGTAACAAAAGTTCGGCGCCGTGCGATCCTGAGACAATCAGACCAGACAAATCAATTCCTGTTGCTTGCAAGCTCTCGAGCGAGCGTCCAGTGAATATGCCAACGAAGGTTGCGTGTGAGTTCGCGAGCGCTGCGAGGGCCTGTTGTGCCCGAGGGAGTGCTCGTGCATCTTCAGGTCGCGAAACGATCGGCGCGATTGTGCCGTCAAAGTCGCAGATAACGATCAACTCGGGTGAAGTGGCAAGCCGGCGAAGTTGGCTTTCGACTCTGCTTCTGAGGTGCACTGCGGCGTGGTCGTAGGGTGCGTACCCGTAAGCTGTGTCGTCGGGTTGTCGTGGCTTCACTACATTGCGCTGTTGGAACACGGCGGCCGCGGCACTTAGCATCTTGTCTGACCACTGGTGCACATCGTTATGCTGCAGGGCAGATCGAAGCGCTGACATGCGTCGTTGTTGTTCAACAGGTGACATGTGTATGGCGCGCAGAAGAGCAGCTTTCGTCGCGTCGATGTCATGAGGGTTGATGAGCAGCGCACGCTGCAACTCGTCTGCTGCCCCCGTGAATTCACTGAGCACAAGCACGCCTGTATCGTCAGTGCGGCAGGCAACATACTCTTTGGCGACCAGATTCATTCCGTCACGCAGTGAGGTGACGACGAGTACATCTGCGGCGAGGTATAGGGCCACCATCTCTTCGCGGGAGTGACCATGATGCAGATAGACCACTGGGGTCTGAGCGACCGAACCATGCCCACCGTTTACCCTCCCAACCAGACCTTCCACGTCATCGCGTAACTGTTGATATGCAGATACCCGCTCCCGGCTTGGGCTCGCCACCTGCACGAACACAGTATCTGTCGCGCTAATTTCGCCTTCGTTGAGTAACTCAGAAAATGCCAGCAGTCTATGCAAAATCCCCTTGGTATAGTCGAGCCGATCGACCCCGAGCATCAGTGTGTCTGGGTCGCCTAATTGACGCCTAATCTCTTGGGCGCGCGCTCGTATCTCTGGGCGTTTGGCCAACTCATGAAAGGCCTCGACGTCGATAGAGATTGCGAATTCTTGAGCGAGCACTGTGGGTTCTTCGGTGCCCGCTGCTTCGCTGAGGTATAGATAGTTACCATTTCTGGGCATCTCGGTATAACGCTCAGCAACTGCACCGAAGCTCTCTGCATCTTGTGCGCGCTGAAACCCAACTACGTCCGATCCGAGCAGACCTTCGACGATTTCACGCCTCCAGGGCAACTGGGCAAAGATTCTGCGCGCCGGAAACGGGATGTGCAAGAAAAACACAATCACCAGGTCTGGCCGCAGTTCACGTATCATGCTCGGTACAAGCTGCAGTTGATAGTCGTGTACCCATACAATTGCGTCGTTTGGTGCCATTTCGGCGGTGGCTTCGGCGAACTTCTGATTGACTTTCTTGTAGCAATCCCACCAATCGCGGTGAAACTCGGGTTGAGCAATGACGTCGTGATAGAGCGGCCATAGTGTGCTGTTTGAAAATCCTTCGTAGTAGCCCTCGATCTCATTTTCGGTGAGCGCCACTGGCACGAGCTGCATACCGTTGAATTCAAACGGCAAATATTGGTCGCCAGCATCACCGCTCCAACCAACCCAGATGCAATTGAGTTCTTGCACGACCGGTTGCAACGCGGTGACAAGGCCACCGGGCGATGTCTGCCAACTTGCGCCGCTTTCGGGTGTTGTGACACGGTCAACCGGAAGTCGATTTGCAACCACTACGACGTCACGTTCATCAACAAGACTGATCCACCCGGGCATATCACTATCTCCCACATCTGCTATGTGAAACGTAACAGAGGCGATGACCAGAGTGGGAGGGGTTGACAAAGCCCCTCGATTTTTGCGTGTCGTTAGGCGTACCCTTGGCGGTAAGGTCACACGATCACTCGATTGAGCGAGCACTCCGTGCGCTGTTCGAACCGTGCACGGTGACCCGACTGAGGAGCAGGCAATGACGCAAAAAATCGTTCCAAACATTTGGTTTCACCGCAACGCTGCTGAAGCTGGTGACTTCTATGCCAGTGCATTCGAGAATGCGAGCGCCCGAGTCGAATCTCGTTACCCAACTGAAGGGCTGCTCGATTTCCAGCAAGAGTTCGCGGGCGATGTACTGACCGTGTCGCTCACCATTTCTGGGTACCATTTCAGCCTCATCAACGCGGGCCCTGAGTTTGTACCAACTCCGGCGCTATCGTTCATGCTGAATTTTGACCCCCTGTTGTTCGACGGTGACGCAGATCTTGCGCGGGCGAGCCTTGACCGGTTGTGGTCACGACTGACCGAGGGCGGCACGATTCTCATGCCGCTCACGGAATATCCGTTCAGCGAACACTATGGGTGGGTGCAAGACCGCTACGGTGTGAGCTGGCAGCTGATGCT
Organism: Leucobacter sp.; assembly: GCA_012510755.1. Taxonomy (GTDB): domain Bacteria; phylum Actinomycetota; class Actinomycetes; order Actinomycetales; family Microbacteriaceae; genus Leucobacter. The sequence goes on along the minus strand of JAAZHL010000273.1, from coordinate 1,231 downwards.
GACTGACCCGGCAGGGGATCCTCGCCCTTTCATCTTGCCTGCGCTGCTGTTCAGTGGCCCCGCACAGAATCAAGCGGCTGCGGCAGTTGACCACTATGTTGAAGTGTTTGCGAGCGCGGTGGGCAGCGCTGCACACGGCGCTCGTGTGCGCTACGTCGAACCGCACGGCCCGGCGATTGTGGGTGCGGTGCAGTTCAGCGACTTTCGCTTGGGTGAGCAGTGGTTTGTGGCGATGGATTCGGCCGCCGAGCAGCCGTTCACCTTCACTCCGGGCGTGTCATTAGAGGTGAAATGCCGTGATCAGCGCGAGATTGATCACTATTTCGATGCGCTGTCTGCGGTGCCAGACGATGAGCAGTGTGGGTGGCTGACCGATCGGTTTGGTGTGAGCTGGCAGATCATTCCAGAGCAGATCGAAGCACTGTTGCAACGGCCGGGCGCATTCGAGCACATGCTTGAAATGAAGAAACTGGTGATTGCCGATTTTTGAGCGGCAGTTGGTGGGTGAGTTCAAGGCACGAGGATCGCATAGCGTGGAGCCGCGGGGTAGCGTAGAGGCATGCAGTTCATTGGTTCTCAGCCCACTGTTGATCTCACATATTCAGATGTTTTTCTTGTTCCGCGCCGTTCTCATGTGGTGAGCCGGCTCGATGTCGATTTGACTCCCGGCGATGGGACCCCCGCAACGCTTCCGCTCGTGGCATCGAACATGAACTCGGTGACGGGGCCGAGGTTGGCTGCAGTGATGGCGCGCCGAGGAGGTCTCGGGGTGTTGCCGCAAGACATGGCACCCGAGCAGTTGATCGATGCGATTCGCTGGGTGAAGCGGCAGCCAGTCGATTGTGACACGCCGGTGGTGCTGCCGCCACACGCGACCGTTGCTGATGCTCGCCGTTTCGTGCCGCCGGTGGCGGGTTTTGGTGTGGTGGTGGCAGAGATAACGGCACCGTCTGGCATGCTGCCGAGTGATTTCAGCTTGCGCGTCGAAGACGTGCTTGGGGTAGTGCCAGCGGCCCGGTTGCAGACGGCCCCTGCCGATACGCGCTTGGCAGACCTGATTCATTCGACGTTGCACACGATTGAGGCGAACACACTCGGCGGTGAGCGTGCTGCATTTGATGCCGCGTTGGCTGCCGAAGCACAGCACAACGCTGAAATGCTTGCGGTGGTTGATGGTGACGCCGTGGTAGGCACAATTCAGTCTCGCAGCGCGCTGCGAAGCACCCTGTAT
>JAAZHL010000272.1 GCA_012510755.1 Leucobacter sp. | reverse complement strand
GGGAGTGTGGGCACCCGCTGTGCGCTGTCACTCTTCCAAGATGGCGACGGCAACACCCTCATTCTGCAATCGAAAGAGGCAGGTCGAAGCGTGCTCGAGCAATATGGCGGCATCGAGCAGCCGACTGAGCTTACGGCTCTGATAAGTGAACGAGGCCAAGGCGGGCGAGTCGTGGCGATGCAGCGAATTTTGCAGGCCGTCAGCGATCCCTTTCTCGGCTCACTGCGCCACTCAGACAACCTGGTCGGCGAATTGGAACTGTATGTCAGGCAGTTCCACGATATGAAGGGCGGCATCGAGATCGAGAAAATCGAAGATGAGCCCTTCATCACCTATGGCCGTGCCTGCGCGGTGACTCTCGCACGCGCCCACGCACAGTCGCCGCAAGCAGCGAACGTCAGCGGATACCTTGGAAACGGAGCTGCGGTCGGAGAAGCGCTACTGGAATGGGGCATGGGTTACGCGCAGCGCTCACTGGACGACTACGAGATCTTCCTCGCAACGGCGGCAAACTGAAATCTCAGCTCATGAGAGACAGAGCTCGCCCGATCCTCGCACTGAAATCAGCGCAAACTTCTGAGGTTTCTCACCACTCAGAGCGGGCATGTGCCATGGTGGTCGTATGAGTCTTCCGCACGCTGATATTGACCCCGACGGCCTTCTCGAATATTCGGTGGTGTTTACCGACAGGTCGCTCAACCACATGTCTGCCAGATTCATCGGGGTGATGCAAGAGACGCTCTCGATTCTTCGCGAGGCCTACAACGCTCACTGCGCTGTCATCGTGCCGGGCGGAGGCACGTATGCGATGGAAGCCGTCGCCCGCCAAATCGCGAACGGGCGACGCGTGCTCATCGTGCGCAACGGACTGTTCTCGTTTCGGTGGTCACAGATTCTCGAGGCCGGCGGCATCACTCAAGACGTGACCGTGTGCCTTGCTCGACCTGCCAGCGATGACGCGGCGGCCGTGTGGCAGCCCGCACCGATCGAAGAGGTCGTCTTAGCGATTCGCGAACAGCGGCCCGAGGTTGTCTTTGCGCCACACGTAGAGACTGCGGCCGGCATGATTCTGCCCGACGACTACATTCGCGACCTGGCCGCCGCCACACACGAGGTCGGCGGTCTGCTTGTGCTCGACTGCATCGCTTCAGGCGCAATGTGGGTCGACATGGCAGATCTGGGCGTTGACCTGCTGCTCAGCGCACCGCAGAAGGGCTGGAGCGGGTCACCCGGCGCCGGCTCCGTCATGATGAGCGAAGCGGGGCGGGCCGCGGTGCTCGAGAACGCATCGTCAAGCTTCGCCGTTGACCTCGGCAAGTGGCTGTCGATCTCAGACGGCTACGTCGAGGGCAAGGCTGCCTACCACGCGACCATGCCGACCGACACGATCACACACAACCTGCGCGCCATGCGTGAGACGCGAGAGCGCGGGTGGCAGGCGACACGTGCCGCGCAGATCGAACTCGGCACGCGCGTGCGTGAACTGCTCGCAGAGCGTGGCTTCGCGGCGGTGGCAGAGGGCGAGTACGCTGCCCCCGGCGTAGTGGTCGTGCACACTGATGACCCGAGCCTGCAAAACGGCGCGAAACTCAAGAGCGCGGGTCTGCAAATCGCGGCTGGCGTGCCGCTGCAGTGTGGTGAGCCCGCATCGTTCTCGACGTTCCGCATCGGGCTCTTCGGCCTCGATAAGCTCGCCGACGTTGACGGGACAGTGGCACGTCTCGCCGCAGCCTTCGACACAGAGGTAGCGACACAGGGGTCTTAGACCCAATACTTCACATCGAAGTCAACACTGAGGAGTCATGAGCTTTCGCGACGCGCTCGTGCCCGCCAGCGTCAGAATGCCCCAAGTCCCTTACCAATGACGTTGACGCCAAGCACTACAAGCAGCACGGTCATGATCGTCGCATTGTTTGTGGTGAGCCAGGTGCGAATACCAGTGAGCGCCTTCGCCGCGGCGATCGGCGCAAAGAGCGCGAAGAGCACCGGCAGCAACACAGTGAGCCCGGCGAGAAAGCTGAACACGACGATCGTGACGACGGTTGCACCCGTATTGAGGTCGCCGTGACCGATGGTCGCGCCAGCCGCTGCAGCAACGAGCAAGTTCTTTGGGTTGACCGCTGCGAGGGCGAGTGCGAGCCCGGCAGCGCTCGGCACGCTCATCCCGTCGATCTTCGACATCCATGGGGGCAGTTCAGGCGTCACGTCGGGCGCGGGGCGCGACCGCCACTTGCGCCAACCCAGCAACAGCAGGCCCCCGCCGAGCGCGAGCTGCACCACGCCGAGCACCGGCCTCGAACCACTCGCAGACTGCTCTGGTAATAGGTCTGCCAGCAACGTGAACACGGTTGTTGTGAGAAGTATGCCGACAAGCCAGCCGAACAGAAACGCGAGCCCGAGCCTCGCCGCGCGGGGCGACATGAGCATCAGAATCACGGCGATGATTGGAATCGGGCTGATCGCGATGCCCGCCGCGTTGGTCAGTACCGCCCCGATGACTTCTAACGTCGTGCCCATATGTTCATTATTGCCGTTCGGGCGGCTGGTGCGCGAGGGTTGCCGAAACGAAGCTCAATCTGTTTACTTCTGCCGAGCGGTAGTCTGAGTGCATGTCTGACGCATCTTCGGCGCCTGCCCGGCTGTCTTCGCACCTTGCGACCGGCGAGGGAGTGTACGGGCTGATCCTCGTATCAGGCCTGATCGCCAGCGCGAGCAGTGCGCAGGCATCGTCGCTGCGCGTGCTGCTGTTCGTCGCCGTGACACTCATCGTTTTTTGGCTTGCGCACGTGTACTCAACCGTCGTCGCAGAGCATGGCAGCACGGGAACCGGCGGTCAGCCAAAGACTCTGCGAACAGCAATACGGCATTCGATCTTGCATGCGCGAGGCATGTTGCTCGCAGCGGTGTTCCCTGCAGCTGCGCTGCTGCTCGGGGTGGCGGGCGTGCTGCCCGACAAATCAGCGAACTGGCTGGCGCTCTGGGTGTGCGTCGGGGTGCTCGCCTGGCTCGGCTATCGCTCATACGCGAGGCGTGGCGCTGCGCTGCACGTGCGATTGCTCGGGGCGCTCGCGACCGCATCATTCGGGCTCATCATCATCGTGGCAAAGGCGATCGTCACCCACTGATTCGATGCGCTCGCCGCGCCGCGCCGCGCCGCGACCACCACGGCGAGGCGCCGCGGGCCCGCCACGGTTCGTGCGTTTGCGGTCGATCTTGGTGATCTCGATTTCATTCGTGACGCGGTCGCGCGCACGACCGACGAACTCGGCGCCGTGGACGTCTTGGGTATTCGTAGAACTGCGGTTTTTACCGGGTGACGTCCACGATGGTGCGGCCGCGGATCTCTCCAGCGAGAATGCGCGGGGCGAGTTCCAGAACCTCTGCCATGCTAATCGAGGAACTCATGAGGTCGAGCGAGTTCAGGTCGAGTTCGGTGTCTAGCAGTTCCCATGCTCGCTGCCTGAGGGGCAGGGGGGCGTAGACAGAGTTCGCACCGCGCAGGGTCACCGCGCGGAGGATGAACGGGAGCACCGTCGAAGGCAGGTCGGGGCCTTGGGCGAGGCCATAGGCAACGGCAATGCCACCGTAACGGGTTTGTGCCAACGAGTTTGCCAGAGTGTGCGAACCAACGCCGTCGACGACGCCCGCCCAACGCTGTTCTTGCAGCGGTGCTTTTGTCGGTTCTGAGAGAGTCTGGCGATCGATGACCTGAGCCGCGCCGAGAGCCGTGAGGTAATCTTGCGCTTCGGCTATGCGGCCGGTGGATCCGGTCACCGTGTAGCCTCGTCGTGCGAGCAGGGCGATTGCGAGGGAACCGACCCCTCCCGCAGCGCCTGTCACGAGAATATCTCCGTCGCCAGGTTGCAGCCCGTGATCTTCTATCGCGAGTACGGCGAGCGCAGCGGTGAATCCTGCAGTGCCGAATGCAGCTGCCTGCGCGGAGGTGAGGCTGTCGGGCACTTTCACGAGTGCCGCTGCCGGTGCCGTTGCGTACTCGGCGTATCCTCCGGATCGAGTTTCGCCTGCCCCAGCTCCGTTGAGTGTGACGTGATCGCCAGGGCTGAAAGCGGCCGAGTTGCTCTCGGTGACGGTGCCGACGATATCGATGCCGAGCGTCAACGGCCATGAGCGGACGAACCCGGGGCGGCCGAGCACCGTGCTGCCGTCTTTGTAGTTCACGCTGGAATGGGTCACCTGAATCAAGACTTCCCCGTCTGTATCAAGCCGGGGAGGGTCGATCTCGGTGAGAATAGCGGCTTCATTCGGGGCTTGAGAAACAATGGCGCGCATCAGAAGCGGTCCTTTCGTGAGTGATTGAGATGGTTATAAGGCTTGCATTCGGACTCGCCTCGCGCGGGTATCGATGATCATGAGTGCGAAGAGGGCAATGCAGACGGTGATGAGGGCGGCAGCTGCGATGTTGACCGCTGCAACCAGGTCGATGGCGGCCGAAGAACATCCCAAGAGAATCCCAAAACGACAACGCCCGTGCGTTGCCTCGCCACCGACAGCGGCCTGGCTGCCGACAGTATTCTGCAGAACGGTCATCTGAGGCACGCTGCAGAGTCGCGGTGCGAGGACGGGCGCGGATCTGGTTCAGCACAGCGGCTAGGAGTAAGACGGTGCACTGAGACTCCTGTCGGACAGATTGGATTGGTGTATCCAATCTAGGCACCTGGGTTGGAATTCACAAGCCAGAGTATGCTGGAGACATGCCACCTAAGTCGAAGGTCGTTGCGG
>JAAZHL010000271.1 GCA_012510755.1 Leucobacter sp. | reverse complement strand
GGTCAGCGATGTGCTGGCGGCGGGTGGTGTTTGAGTAGTACTTCGTCTGGGTGCCGTTCGAGATGACGAAGAGTTGCACGTATTCGAAGAGGCCAGAACCTGCCCAGACGCTGTCGCGCTGGTATCGGTCGCTCTGGTTGAACGCCTCACGAATCGGCACACCGCGACGTTTCAACTCCACATGTACCATCGGCAGCCCATTCACCAGGACGGTGACGTCATACCGGTTTGAGAATGCTGCGCCGCCTTCACCGCGGTCGACTGCGTACTGGTTGATGACCTGGAGCCTGTTGTTGTGGATGTCACGCTTGTCGAGCAGGGTGATGTTTTTCGTCGAACCATCATCACGCGTAAGCAACTGCACGTAGTCTTCTTGGATGCGCACGGTCTTCTCGACGATGCCGTCGCCAGCAGAGGCGATGCGCTCTGTGTAGAATCGCTGCCACTCGTCATCCGAGAACTGGTAGTTGTTGAGTGCTTCGAGCTGGGCGCGCAGATTGACGATAAGGTCGGTCTCGCTCGTAATGTACACGCGCTCATAAGCTTGGGACTCGAGCTGACGAATGAACTCGTTCTCGAGCTGAGACTCCGACTGATAACTCGCCTGATCTCGCGGGTCGGGTTCGTACTCGACGACAACGGTCGACTCTCCGCCAAACGCGATCAGGTCATAATTCACACGTGAGCCGGTCATGCTGCCACCTCCAGTTCTTTGAAGGTGAGGAGTTTGTCACGGTAGTGCTCGTACTGCTGACGGCGCGCAGCAAGCTCAGCAGGCAGGCCGACACTGAGGTCGTTCACGAGAGCATCGAATTTATCGAGAATCGCTGCGATGCGACGTTGTTCAGTGAGAGCAGGAACGTGCACCTTTAGGTTTTTTAAAAGTTTCCCGGTGACCAGTGGCTGTCCGCCACCAACGGCATACTGGTTTAGATTCATCCGGGTCAGCTGGTGAAACGCGAACCTCATGTCCCACGTTTCAGTAGGAGTGATGATCAACGTGTTATCGGACACGTCATACTCTCCAGAAACTGCGTTAACTCGTCCAGCATTCGCGCCAACTCGAGCTACGAGTAGTGAGTCGCCAGAGTAGGCTGTTTCATCCGTGGTTCCGATTTGTCCCGTCGATCCATATACGGGGAATCTGCCTCCATCGACACGAGACTTATTACGCCCTGAAGAGATACCTTTCACGATCTCACTCACAGAAAATACCGGCGCATCATCACACTTTACGAGTTCTGTTCGGTAGTGTTCGTATTGCTGTTTGCGGGCTTCCAGCTCCGCTTCCAGCTCCGCTTCCAGCTCCGCTTCCAGCTTACTAAACGTATCCAACACCTCAACGATCGCACGCTGCACCTCAAGCGGCGGAACCGGGATAACGTAGTTCAGGATTGCGGCCTTGTTTCCCCGCGGCATTTTCGCACCCTTGGCATGCTGCATGTTATAGGCGAAAAAGCCATCGGAAGAGAGAGCGTAGTAAAGAAATTCCGGAGTGAGAGATGTCTGCGCTGCTTGTTTGATTCGAATAGCAAGTACGTCACCGCTACAGCCACCGGAGTTCGACGCGAGCCAGACTTTCTTGAGATACGGCCGTATGTTTCCGAGAAGAATATCTCCAGACTCATACGCAGTCAGGCGCGTAGTGTTCGGCAGATAACTCGCATTAATGCGCCCACCTTTTTCAGCAACTAAATTATCCACACCGACAAAGCTCGTGCCGTCCAGATCAGCTGCGTCGACGCGTGTCGGCGAGTACTCGGCCACTTCAGACAAAGCGACGTGTCTGACACCGTCAGGGCAGTGTTTCGCGATCAGGTCATCGATGCGGCTCACTTCGAGCCCTCCAGATCAGCGACGATCGCATCAATCTCGGTGCGTAGCTCCGACTGACTCGCCACGATCTGCTCGATCCGGGCATTCAGCTCGGTGATATTGATGACCTCACGGGTGTCTTCCGCCTCTACGTAGGAAGAGACGGCGATGTTGTAATCGTTTTCCGCGATCGCACTGTTTGCGATCATGGTCGCAAAATAGTCCTGGTGTTCGCGGTCCTCGAGCGCCATAAGAATGTTCTGCAGATTATCGGGCGAAAGCTTGTTCTTATTGCCCGAGCGCACAAACTCTGCCGACGCATCAACAAACAGCACATCGTTGGTATTCTTCGACTTCTTCAGCACGATCACGCAGGTACCGATCGTGGTGCCAAAGAACAGATCCGGCGGCAACTGAATCACCGCCTCAACGTAGTTGTTATCAATCAGATACTTACGGATCTTCTGCTCCGCGCCACCCCGATACAGCACGCCAGGGAACTCGACGATCGCGGCCGTTCCGTCGGTCGCAAGCCAGTGCAGCATGTGCATGGTGAACGCCAGATC
>JAAZHL010000270.1 GCA_012510755.1 Leucobacter sp. | reverse complement strand
GAACACGACTGTTGGCCAGTGGGAGGCTGCGAAGCTTGATGTGTTCACTGAGGTGATCGAGAAGGCGGTCGGCCATATTGCGGCGCAGACGCGCACGCCACCGCACTATCTGGTCGCGAACAAGGGCCTCTCGAATCTGTCTGGTGATGCGCTGAAGGCTGCTGAGACTGGCCTGGTGCAGAAGGTTCGTCAGGCGATGGAGTTCTTCGACCCGCGCCTGCGTGACGTGTTCCAGCTGATCGCGTTGCAGCTCGGGGAGGACAAAGCCGCATCGATGGCACCGCTCGGGAGTATCGAGTGGCGTGACCCTGAGAACCGGTCTGATGCGCAAACGTCGGATGCTGCGATGAAGGATCGCTCGATGGGTTACCCGTTTGAGTACATCTTGAAGAAGCGTGGGCATTCACCGCAGGAGCGTGAGGAAATCATGGAGATGTTGCGCCGTGAACAGCGTGAACTCCTACATGATCCGGGGCTGGATGCTGCTTTGCGACCGTTTGGGGGCGTAAATGTTGACGCCACGGGCGACGATTCAGCAGTATGACCGGCAGCAGGAGATAGCTGCGGTCACTGTGGCTGCGATGCGGCGTATCGCGTTGCGGCTGGGTGACGATTTCGATGCAGGCTGGTATCGGTTGCGCGGTCAGGCTGTGGAGACCTTGCAGCTTGGCCGCGCGGCAGCGATCCACGCTGCGGTGCCATACACGTCGGCGGTGTTGGCGGAGACTGGGCAGCGGGGCGCGGCGGTCGGTGCGGTTGTGCCTGCTGGGTTTCTTGCTGCGGCCCCGAATGGTGCGCCGGTGGTCGATACGCTCGATGCTTTGCCGGTGAAGGCGAAGCAGGCGGTCGCTGGTGGCGCGTCATCGACTGTGGCGCGGGTTGCTGCGGCGTCGTGGCTTGGTCGTGTCGCGTTGACGATGCTCGCTGATACGTCGCGTGACGTGGTGCAGGCTGACATGATCGCGCGGCCCGCTGTGACGGGGTATGTGCGAATGGTGAGCGCGGGCGCGTGCGATCGGTGCATCATTCTCGCTGGGCGCAGGTATCTGTGGAATCAGGGGTTCCTCAGGCACCCGAATTGTAACTGCCGACACATCCCAGCATCTGAGAATGTTGCGGGCGATGCGATGACCGACCCGTACGAGTATTTCAAGAGCCTGTCTGAGGCTGAACAGAACCGGGTATTCGGTAAGGATGGTGCGCAGGCGATTCGTGACGGTGCTGACATTTACAAGGTCACCAACGTGCGTATGCGTGGGCTCACGGTGCCTGGGCGTGACGATCTGGTCAGGTATGGCGGGCAGACGAGGCGCACGGTCGCCGACATTTACGCACGCGACCCGAACCGGCAGTTCGTGATCGAGAACCTGAAACATCACGGCTACATCACCGGCCCGCAAACCGCTGGCGGCAACATTCTCGGGAACGATCCTGCGGCGCGCATCATGGCGTCTGGTCGTGGTCGCGGCACGGTCACTGTTGGCGGGCAGACGGTCACGACGTCGCGTGCGGCACGGTATGACGCGCTCACCACTGGTGTGCGTGACCCGTTGAACCGTTCAACGATGACGGCGGCTGAACGGCGTCTGTATGACGCGCACTACCGCGCACAGTGGGCTGACGCCGGGTACAGGCCGAACACGATTGGCGCGAACAGTGCAGACCGTGGGCTCGGGTTGAGGCGCATCGCTGACGCAGAGGCAGCTCAAGCGCGCGACCGTTTGCAACGCGAAGCCATGATCGCCCGCGACCCGACCGCATCACCAAAGAGTGTGCAAGACCTGGCCCGAATCCTCGGGCTTATGTGATCCGTCACCCACATTGGGTGCTCGCAATGAGAAGGAATGAACAGTGAAGAAGAACGTTTATGAATGGCCCTGGCTGCGGTTCGCGGTTGCTCCCGAAGATGGTGGCGGCAGCGACCCGGTAGATGACACTGCGCTCGATCCCACAGACGCCTCTGTAGGCGACGGTGATGATCCCGTGGATGATCCGGCTGATGCGCCACTTGGCGAAGCGGGCGAGCGCGCGCTTGAGGCCATGAAAAAGAAGGAGCGTGAAACTCGCGCGAAACTTCGGGAGGCGAAAGCCGAGATTGCGGCACTCACCGCGCCGAAGGATGGCGAGCAGACACCTGATCAGATGCGTCAAGAAATTGAGCGCACTGTTCGTGCTGAGCTCAACCGCGAGATTGTTGCCGCGCGGGTAGAGGCTGCTGCCGCATCGCTGCTGGCCGACCCTTCAGACGCCACGGCATTTATTGACCTGAGCGAACTTGATGTTGATGAGAACGGGAAAGTCGACCCGTCTGATATTGAGGATGCTCTCAAAGATTTGCTTGCCAAGAAACCGCACTTGGCGAAGCAGGATGCCACGCAAGGTGGTTCCAAGAAGCGTGTACCCGAGGTGCCCGCTGACCCAGCAGGAGGCACGCATGAACCTCTGTCACTTGACGAGAGGATCGCTGCCGCCCAGAAGGCGGGCGACTTCAAGACCGTTATTGCGTTGCAAAACGAACGTCTTGAGGTCGCAAGTTAACAAACCTCGGGCAGGCACCATGCCTGCCCCAACCATTAAGGAGTTTCCATGAGTGGAATCACTGGGTTGGGCACTACCTACAATCTGCCCAACTACACCGGAATCCTGCACGGGCTCTCGCCCGCTGCAACCCCGTTCTTCTCTGCCATTGGCGGGCTGAACGGTGGCGGTCAGACGACCTCGACTGAGTTCGAGTGGTCTACCTACGATCTGCGCAACCCTGGGCAGAACACCAAGACCGAGGGTGCGACCGCGCCTACCGCTGAGGCTCGCGTGCGCGCGAACGTCACGAACGTCACCCAGATCCACCAGGAGAAGGTGTCGGTCGCGTACTCGAAGCAGGCCGCTCGTGGGCAGAAGGCCGGCACGAACAACGACCAGTCGGGCAACGTGCAGTCTGAGCGTGGCTGGCAGATCGAGCAGATGCT
>JAAZHL010000269.1 GCA_012510755.1 Leucobacter sp. | reverse complement strand
GTTTAACCCCGTCACCGGGAACGATACGTCACGCACTGTGTATCGTCTGCACTACTCCCTTGATGGCGCACAGCTTCTCGACCGGCAGCAGGCTTTGGAAGCGGCAGTGGGCGCGGTGCTGTCTGCCGTGATTAAAGAGGGCATGTCTGAGACAGACCGCGCCATCGCACTCAACAACTGGGTCACTGCGCACACCGAATACGACTTTGCGGCGCTGAGCGTCATGCAGGCGGGCGAAGACATCGCTCGACTCGGTTACGCGTGGGAGGCCGACGGCACTTTTGCCCACAACCTCGCGGTGTGCCTCGGCTACGCACTCACCTACTCGGCGTTGATGAATGCGGCCGGAGTTGACACCTATGTGGTGACCGGAGACGTATTCGCAGGCGGCAGCCATGCCTGGAATAAGGTGCGCGTCGATGGCACCTGGCTCGCGGTCGACCCCACCTGGAATGACGTGCCTGGCGCGGGTGCTAACGCGTACCTGTTGATACACGACTCGCAGTTCACCGGTGATGCGGCCAGGGTCGAAGACTCACACTGGGTGCGTGATGATCTCGTCGCTTCGTTCGCGACTCCCTAGTTGCGTTGCCTGCGCAACAGGTGGCAGCTTTGCATGCGGCTTGGGGCGCGTCAGATTTTTCTCACTCGTGTGTCTTGATAGTTGGTGGGTGTTCTTACTCGTGCGATTCCCCCTATCCCCCGCACGCAGTCGCCCATCTTGAGCCTTCTAGGCTCGATGCGGGGTCAACCACGGCGCTACGCCCGTGATTGACCCCGCATTTTCCGCCCCGTCAAGCACCTGCTGCCGCAAACACCTACTTGGGCTTATCGGCTTATCGGCCAAAGGGGGCGATAGCCCACACCTCCCATATACTTGTCGTGGGATAGGGAGAAAGGCACGGTTGTTGTGCGCGATGACGGGTTGCCACGTGATGTGGCTCCCTCGAATATTGACGACCCTGAAATGCTGCTGGCGCAGTCAGCGAAACAGGGCGACAGTGCTGCTGCCGCAGAGCTGATCGCTCGCTATTTCGACTATTGGCTGCGCGCTGCACACGGCATCGTCGGGTCGACACGGGCCCCTTCAGATGCAGCCGATCTCGTGCAAGATGCGAACCTGAAACTGCTCGAACTGTGGCGCACGGGCGAGGGGCCTGACACGAACGTTCGCTCATATGTCACCGCGATGATGCGTAACGCCCATCTCAATCGGCTGCGCTCGCCGCGGTCGCGTGAGCTCGACGTCGACGACCTGGGTGCGGCCGACATTCCATTGAGCGAAGACGACTATCGGCGCATCGAGATATCTCGCGAGGCGCAGGCGGTGCGTCGCGCGCTCGCCGCGCTTGCGCCAGACCATCAGACGGTGCTGCGTGCGGTGCTGGTCGACGGCCGTAAGCCTGCAGACTTGACGACGGAGCTTGGGCGTCAGGCGCCCGCGGTCTCAAGCTTGTTGCTGCGGGCGAAACATGCGTTGCACCGGTCTTTGCTCATTGAGTATCTGAGCACTGGTGGCGAGCAGTGTGCCGCAAACGCCCACGCGCTGCCAAAGCGTGTGCACGAGCAGGTCGACGCTCATCGGCCGCACGATGCCGGGCTGGCACATGTGCTGCAGTGCGAAGACTGTCAAAAGAATTGGCGCAGGTTTGGCCATGTGTCGACCGCGCTCGGCGTGGTGCCACTTGTCACGATCGCGGTGCTCGCACACGAGGGCGCCACCGTGCCTGTTCACGCGGTGACTGTGCCAAACAACGTGGGCGACGGTGGCGCGACTGCGAGCGGGGGTAGTGCCGCAAGTGCAGGGGTCGGGGGCAGTGCCGCAACTGCCGGGATCGGGGCGAGCGGTGCTGCTGCCGGTTCTGTAACCGCGGGTGCTGCTGGTTCTGCGGCTGCTGGCGCTGGCGGTGCTGCAGTTGCTGGCGCTGGCGGGGTCGGGGCGGCTCTTGGCGGGGGTGCCGTCGTTGCTGGCGGCAGCGCAGCAGCAGCGGGTGCTGCCGCTGCGGTCACCGGGATCGGCGCAAAGCTGGTGAGCTTTGTCGCGTCAAAGGTGGTGCTTGTTGGCGGCATCGCACTTGTCGTGGTGGCTGGCACGGCATTTTTGGCGAGCGTGCTCACTGGCCACACCACCGAACAGTCGGTGGTTGATGATGACGCGGCCGCGGCGCAGCAGAGTGAGACGGTCGAGACCGCAAACGATGGCAGCGAGGTGATCGTCACGCTGCCCACGAACGATTTTGGCGCCGAGCTCGATGTGCGGCTCGACCTTGACGCGAACAATGCGCTGCTCTCGATCAGCACAGAATTTGGGGTGGCGGGGGCCGCGGCCTTGCAGTTGCACGAACTCACGCTCAGCCTGTCACCCGGTGTGAGTTGGGTGTCTGTGTCGAACGACTTGCAGTGCGGGGCAGGCGCCTCGAGCACTGTCTGCGTGCCTGGCGGCGCGACAGACCTGAACAGTGGGGTGGTCTTCGGGGTGAATGACGCGGCCGGCAGCGGCAGTTTTACCATCGAACTCGTCGCAGAGGCCGACGGCGATGTGTTCACCGGCAGCGCGACCGGCAATTGGTGATGAAGCACCGTCAAGCAGGCAGACAAGTAGGCAGACGAGCAGACATGCAGTTAGGCAGACGGGTAAGAGATTGACAGTGGGGAGATCGATGAGACAGCAATCGGTACTGGGAAGAGCGATGCGCGGCACTACACACGCC
>JAAZHL010000268.1 GCA_012510755.1 Leucobacter sp. | reverse complement strand
GCCTCGCATTCGACACGATCTTTGCTGAGGGACAGCGCCGGTACGTTGAAAGCCTGAGCGCCTACGCGAGGCAGTTTCTTGGCCAGGTTGATCGGCCAGATGTCGATTTTATTGAGGGTCTCAGCCCGGCGGTGAGCATTGATCAGAAATCGACCAACCGCAACCCGCGGTCAACGGTTGGCACCATTACCGAGATTTATGACTACATGCGGCTCTTGTGGGCCAGGGTTGGCGTGCCCCTCTGCGCAGTCTGCGGCGAAGCGATCACCTCGCAGACGGTGCAGCAAATTGCCGACACGCTCATGGAGCTGCCCGAGCGCACGCGCTATCAAGTGCTCGCACCCGTGGTGAGCCAGAAGAAGGGCGAGTTTGTTGATTTGCTGCAAGATCTCGCAGCAAGCGGGTATTCACGAGCCATTATTGATGGCGAGTTGGTGCAGCTCAGTTCACCTCCTACGTTGAAGAAGCAGATTAAACACGATATTTCGGTGGTCATTGACCGGCTGGTGGCGAGTCCAGATGGGCTTGGGCGTCTGACTGACTCGCTCGAGACCGCACTGAAGCTCGCGGGCGGTCTCGTCACGATCGATTTCGTTGACCGTGACGCTGATGCGCTAGATCGCACGCAAACATTTAGTGAGCAGCTCAGTTGCCCAAATCGTCACCCCGTGTCACTCACTGAGATCGAACCGAGAACGTTCTCGTTTAATGCGCCATTCGGTGCGTGTAGCGCCTGTTCGGGCCTCGGCACCAGCATGTCGGTCGATGAAGAACTGGTGCTCGCTGACCCTGAGCTCAGCATCGCTGAGGGCGTGATTGTGCCGTGGACCAGCCAAGGCAAGAGCCTCTACAACTACTACGAGAAGTTGCTGCGAGGGCTCGCAAATGACCTCGAATTCAAGCTCACGACACCGTGGCAAGAATTGCCAGAGCCTGTGCGCAGCGCAGTGCTTTACGGCAACGATTTCAAAGTCAACGTGCGATGGAAGAATCGCTTCGGCCGCGAGGTGAAGTACACGAGCGGCTTTGAAGGCGTGATTCCGTTCATCGAACGCCAATATGCAGAGGCAGAAAGTGACGCCCGCCGTGATCGATGGGCCGAATTCTTGCGAGAGGTGCCTTGTCACGCCTGTCATGGGCAACGTCTCAAGCCCGAGGTGCTGGCAGTAACCGTCAACGGCGAATCGATTGCGAGCCTGACAGAGTTCAGCCTGGTCGACGCCCAACACTACTTCGCCGGTATCGTGCTCACTGAGCGTGAGGCAAAGATTGCTGCCCAAGTGTTGCGTGAGATTCGGGTGCGATTCGACTTCTTGATTGAGGTAGGCCTTGGGTACCTCACCCTTGCGCGTGCGGCGGGCACCCTGAGCGGGGGCGAAGCTCAGCGCATTCGTCTCGCCACCCAGATCGGTTCGGGGCTCACCGGAGTGCTGTATGTGCTTGATGAACCGAGCATTGGCTTGCACCAACGCGACAATCGTCGGCTCATCGAGACGCTCGTCAAGCTGCGCGACCTGGGCAACACGCTCGTGGTGGTCGAGCACGACGAAGAGACTATTGAGGCGGCCGACTGGATCGTCGACATCGGCCCTGGCGCTGGTGTCGAGGGTGGCACCGTCGTGCACTCCGGTGATTACCAATCACTCCTCGAGAAGCAGGCTTCGCTCACTGCAAGCTATCTCGCTGGCCGACTCGCGATCGACACACCCGCGAAGCGTCGCAAACGCGAGAAGGGTCGTGAGCTGCGGGTCGTTGGTGCACGCTCAAACAACTTGCAGAATGTCGACGCCACGTTTCCACTCGGCGTTATGACGGCCGTTACCGGCGTCTCAGGCAGCGGCAAGAGCACCCTTGTGAACGACATTCTCTACCGAGTGCTCGCAAACCAACTCAACGGCGCCCGCCTCGTAGCAGGCAAACACACTCGCGTGACCGGTCTCGAACATCTCGACAAAGTCGTGCACGTAGACCAAGCGCCGATCGGGCGCACCCCACGCTCAAACCCCGCCACCTACACGGGCGTATTCGACAAGATCCGCAACCTCTTTGCAGAGACTCCCGAGGCGAAGACCCGCGGCTATCTTGCGGGCCGCTTCAGCTTTAACGTCAAAGGTGGCCGATGCGAGGCGTGTGCGGGCGACGGCACACTCAAGATCGAGATGAACTTCTTGCCCGATGTCTACGTTGCCTGCGAGGTGTGTGGTGGCAAGCGGTACAACCGCGAGACCCTGCAGGTGCGCTACAAAGGCAAGAACATCAGCGAAGTGCTCGACATGCCGATCGCTGAAGCGGCAGACTTCTTCGAGCCGATCAGCTCGATTCACCGCTATCTGAAGACGCTGGTCGATGTTGGTCTTGGGTACGTGCGGCTCGGCCAGAGCGCGACCACATTAAGCGGCGGCGAGGCACAGCATGTGAAGCTGGCCACGGAACTGCAAAAACACTCGAACGGGTGCAGCATTGATGTGCTCGATGAACCGACCACCGACCTGAATTTTGAAGAT
>JAAZHL010000267.1 GCA_012510755.1 Leucobacter sp. | reverse complement strand
CCGAACCCGAAGACCGGCACCGTTACCCCTGACCCGGCCAAGGCTGTCACCGATATTAAGGGTGGCAAGATCGAGTTCCGTGTCGACAAGCACGCGAATGTGCACTTCATTGTTGGCAAGGCTTCGTTCTCAGAGAGCCAGCTGAACGACAACATCACTGCTGTGCTCGACGAGATCGTTCGTCTCAAGCCAGCATCGTCGAAGGGCAAGTACGTGCTGAAGGGTGCGGTTTCGACCACCTTCGGCCCGGGCATCCCGCTCGACGTCGCGTCGCTCTAAGGTCGCACTGATCTAAGGTAGTAACCTCTTCGCACCCCTCGGCTTTCGGGCCGGGGGGTGCTTTGGTTTTCAGCCACCTCCGCATGAGCCAGCAGGCGTCGCGAATTGGTGCTACCGCTGTTGCTGTTGTTGTTGTTGTTGTTGTTGCTGCGCACGCGTGTCTCGCACCCATCGCGGCACCAAGAATGCCGGGGGGCGCTGAGTCCAAAGCAGCCAAAGGCTCGCGACAAGAATGACGAGCACGAAACCGCCGACGAGTGGCAGCATGTAAGCAAAGACGGGTGTGGCGGGTTGGCCCCAGATCGTGCGGTACACGGCGATACCGATTCCCAGCGCAAAAATGGCCAGCATGTCGATGCACGCCGCTGCGGTGCTGCCCGGCAGTGAGCGTGCTATCGGGGTGCGGATGATGCCGAACCATTCGAGCACATTCAAGACGAGAATGATGAAGAAAATCAAGAAGATCCACCAATTCTCGCTGAGAAACACGGTGGCGAGTTCATCGAGAAGCGACGTACTGCTTGCGGTGACCATAAGCCGTAGCATTAGGGGCCGATCGCTAGCGCGACACTGCAGTCTCTGCCGTCAGAAAGCACACAATCGCGTTGCCTAGCCGCAACTGGTCGCCCTCTTTCGCAAAGTGCGGCACCTGGGGTTGCAACTCGGTCGCGCGAGAACCAGGGGTGGCGACCATCGTGCCGTTCGTTGACCCGAGGTCGGTGACCATCGCGCCTCCCTTGTGCGGATCGAGACGCACGTGCATGCGCGACAGACCTCCACCGCGGTCTTCGAGTTTAATCAGGTGGTAGTCGTTCACGTGCGCATCTGCTGGCAGGCTGGGGCGACGGCCGACGATGATCGGTCGGTCGAGGGCAAACGAGTCACCGTCTGGTAGTACGAACCTCAGCCTTGCGGGGGCAACGTGAGGTGGTGCTGCGGGGCCGGCAGGCTGCGGGGCTGCCTCGCTCTCGGGCTCGCCTGGGCGCACCGCTGCGGCTTCGACATCGAAAAATTGGGTGTGCTCGAAGAGATGGTCAAACTGGTTCGTTGGCTGGGCGTCATCTGCCGCGCGAGGCGATACAGGCGTCGGTTCGACTTGGGCCGGCTCTGCTTGGAGGGGTTCAGCGGGGGCGAACTCGGCAGGGGCGAGCTCAGTGGGCTCTAGCTCGGTCGGCCGCGCCTGGGCAACCGGGCTTGGTTCGAAGCTCGGCACCGGCCAGTCGTTCGACGAAGTTGTGGGTGGGGCTGGCACAGCCGCGAGCGCAGTAAGCGCAGAGGCATCAGGCTGCGGTGCTGCTGCAGATTCCGGTCGCACTACCGACTCACTCACGGGTGCTGCATACCGGGGGGCACGCCGAGACTGCTGGGCCTCAGTGGGGTGGTACACGACGCTGCTGCAGTGCACGATGCCGCTTGCGATGGGTAGCCCGTCGGTGGTGGCGTCGACTCGCGGTGCGTGATCGTTGCCGAGGGTAATGACGATCTGCTCGCAGTCTTCGCTGCGGGCTTCGGTTGTCGCTACGCGCCCGGGAATCACAAAGGCGGCTCTATCGTCGATGATCGCACGAGCGTTGCCTCCAACCGCGAGCGTGATGGTGTCGCCGCTCACGCTGGGGGTGAGCGTGAGCAGGGCATAGTTTTCGAATCCCGAGTCGGCCACCGTATGCAGCTCAGTGAGCAGCTCACTCGCGTCGAGTTCGCGTAGTGACAGCCAAAGTTGCCGGGCTGCGCTAGGGCTGAGGCTCGAGTCGATGAGCAGCAGCGCGCGATCGCTCACCAGGGCGACTGTGTGGTGATTGGGGCCGCTGGTGGGGAGATAGGTGAACACAGCAACAGTCTAGAAGCTGGGGCGAGTGTCGCGTACTTTCGCGGTGGGCGCGAATTCTGACAGAATGAAAAGACGGCCACACACGCATGGCCGTCGAACACGAGTTGGTCGCTGTCACATCGAACCGGCTGGATGGTTCATGCTCCTCAAGCTTTCACTCGTGCGCCCGTCGGGTGAGTCCGTAGACGTTGTGGTCACGGCAGACGCGACCACCACAGTGGGTGAGGTCGCGACGCGCATCGCCGAGTCGAAGCAGTCGGGCACCGGCTGGGACGGTACTGACAGCGCGCGAGGATTTACTTTGCAGGTGCAAGGCCCAGCGCAGGGCGGTTATGAGGTGATCGCCCCTCGTAAAATCTTGGGTGAGACGGCGATTGAGTCGGGCCGCACGGTTGCACTGCTCGCGTTTGATAGCAACCACCCGGCCTCAGTCAGCAACGGGCCGTGCAGCGCCGAGTTGCTAGTCGTGCAAGGGCACGACCGCGGCAACCGGTACACGGTCACTGAGGCGGGGGCACTGCTCGGCCGCGGTACGGGCATCGACGTGCCCCTGTCTGATCCGCTCGTGTCGAAGCGCCACGCCAGGCTCGAGGTTGAACCGGGGGCGCTGACGGTGATCGACCTTAACTCGGCTAATGGCTTGCTGGTTGATGGCATCACGGTGCCGAGGGCCACCCTTGCCGTGGGTGACCTCATCGGGATCGGCAGTTCGATGCTGCAGGTGGTGAACCTGACGCAGCCGACGGCAGGGCAGGCGAATGAGGGCTTGTCACATGATGCCCATGCGTTTACCCGCTCACCGCGGGTCGAGGCGAGGTTTGCTGGTGAAACACACGAGCTGCCAGTGCCACCGGCCGAGGAAGACCCACAGCCGTTTCCGTTTTTAGTGATGGTCGCCCCGCTGATCATAGGCGTGGTGCTCTACCTCGCTACCGGCAGCATTCTTTCGGTGATCTTCATTGGGCTTTCGCCAATCATGATTGTTGGCAATTACTTCTCAACCCGCATTGCCCGCAAGGCGAAACTCAAGCGACAGATTGAGATATTTGACAGAAGGCTCGACGAACTTGATACGAAACTAGCGGCCGAGGTTGAGGTTGAGCGCGCGGTGCGTGTGCAGGAGTCGCCGTCGACCTTTGACGTGCTACACGCTACTGAGCGGCGCGAACAGCTGTTGTGGACTCGTCGACCTGAGCACTGGAACTTTCTGAACGTCTACATGGGCATCGGGCGCAGCTGGTCTCGCACCGAAATCGAGAAGGTGCGCATCAATGAACGCACTTTGCCTGAGTTCGAGAACCGTGCCGAAGAGTTCATTAAGCGTTACGAAACGATCGACGGCGTGCCCATCATCGAGCATGTGCCGATCGCTGGTGGCATTGGTGTGGTGTCCCGTGAGCAGGGGGGCGTTGATTACACGCACGGTCTGATGGCCCAGATCGTCGGCTTGCACAGCGCTGGTGACCTGGTGGTGACTGCGCTGTTGAACCCAGCTTCGACGGTCGAGTTTGACTGGCTGAAATGGTTGCCGCATTCGACGGCTGCTGCCGACATTCTTGAGGTGCCGCCGCTCGCGAACAGTGGTGCTGCCGGTCAGCAGTTGCTCGCAAAGCTTGAAGAGCTGATCACTGCTCGCCTCGCCGCGAAGACCAGCGGTCAACTGAGCCACTACCGCCCACCGATTGATCGCGAAGCGTCGGTGTTTGGTAAGGCGCAAAAGGTTGGCGATAAAGGCCAAGAGCCCATTGAGGTGCCGTTGCCGGTGGTGCTCGTGTTGGTGGTAGATGCGGTTCCAGTGGATCGCGGTCGCCTCATTCAACTCTTCGAGCGTGGCGCTGAAGCCGGCGTATTTCCGGTGTGGCTCACTCCCGAGCTCTCACTGTTGCCGGCCGTCTGCCGCAGCTACATTGAGATTGGTTAGCAGGTTCCCGGGGGTGCGCGGGTCGGGTACGTGCGCGAGGGCGAAGTCGTCGAGCCGGTTTTGGTGCAACCGGTCGACTCTGATCGTGCGAGGTTCTTTGCGCGGGCGCTCTCGCCGGTGGTTGACACGTCGCTTTACAACCCTGACGCGAGTGACCTGCCTGATGCGGTCATGTTTTTGCAGTTGCTCGGTCAAGAGCTCGCGAGCGACGCGGGCGCGGTGGTCGACCGCTGGCAACAGACTGAGTCGATTCATGATCGTGTGTCTGAGACGCCGGCTCGCCGCAGCCGGTCTGGCACCTTGCGCGCACTGGTAGGTCAGGCTGGCATCTACGCGATGCACCTCGACTTGCGAAAGCAGGGCCCGCACGCCCTGGTGGGCGGCACCACGGGTTCGGGTAAGAGTGAGTTCTTGCAAGCCTGGGTGCTTGGTATGGCAGCTGAATACAGCCCGGATCGCGTGACCTTTCTCTTTGTCGACTACAAGGGCGGTTCTGCGTTTGCCGACTGCGTGCACCTGCCGCACTGCGTTGGTCTCGTCACCGACCTCAGCCCGCACCTGGTGCGGCGCGCGCTCACGAGCTTGCGCGCTGAGATTCACTATCGCGAGCACCTGTTCAACCGCAAGAAGGCGAAAGACCTGATTGAGCT